>JAEUOH010000108.1 GCA_016790845.1 Dechloromonas sp. | reverse complement strand
CCAGAGCCAGAGCCAGAGCCAGAGCCAGAGCCAGAGCCAGAGCCAGAGCCAGAGCCAGAGCCAGAGCCAGAGCCAGAGCCAGAGCCAGAGCCAGAGCCAGAGCCAGAGCCAGAGCCAGAGCCAGAGCCAGAGCCAGGGCGGTCCGGCGCCGAGGGGGCGGTGGAAATCGGCCTTTCCAGCCCGTCGACCGCAACAGGCAACGAGGAGGCGGTTCCCGAGCCTTTGGTGGAGGGGGGTGAAACGCCGGCCGAGTCGACGCAGTTGGCGCGCGATGCCGGGCTCGTTGCGGCGCGCGAGCTTACCGAGGCGCCAGCCTACAATCGCTGGGCAGCGGATGCCCTGGATGGAAAGGTCGGCGGAGGGCTGGATGGGGGCGCATCGCCTGCTGTACGTTGGCCGTTTGCGGTTGCCGCCGTGCTGCTGTCCATCGTGCTGCTGGCGCAACTTGCGCTGCATTTTCGCAGCGAACTGGTTCGCATCGTGCCAGCTACGGCCGGCATCTTCGAAGCCCTGGAAATCGACGTTCCCTTAGCGGCGCGAAGTGATCTGGTCAGTATCGAGGCGTCCGACCTGCAAGCGGACTCGGCGCGTGGGCTCTTCGTTCTGCAGGCAACCCTGCGCAATCAGGCAGCTTATCCTCAGGCCTGGCCAGCGCTGGAACTGACGCTGATCGATGCACAGGATGCCGTGGTCGCCCGCCGGGTGCTGCGCGCTGCCGACTATTTGCCAGCGGGCAGCGATTTCGCCGCCTTTCCTGCCGGTGCCGAAGTGCCCGTGCGCCTCTGGATCGATGCCAAGGGGCTGGGCGCGGCAGGCTACCGCCTCTACATCTTCTATCCTTGATTGTCTTGCCAATGACTACGCTGATCTGTGGTTCCCTCGCCTTCGACAACATCATGGTCTTTCCGGACCGCTTCAAGAACCACATCCTGCCCGAGCAGATCCATATCCTGAACGTGGCTTTCCTGGTGCCAGAAATGCGCCGCGAATTCGGCGGCTGCGCCGGCAATATCGCCTACAACCTGATGCTTCTCGGCGGCGAACCGTTGATCATGGCGACCGTGGGCGACGATGCGGCCCCGTACCTTGATCGCCTCGACAAACTCGGGCTGCCGCGAACGCATGTGCGGCACGTGCCCGGTAGCTTCACCGCACAGGCTTTCATCACCACCGACCTGGACGATAACCAGATCACCGCTTTCCACCCGGGTGCCATGAGTTTTTCGCACCTGAACAAGGTCGAGCACGCCAGGACGGCCAAGCTCGGCATCGTCGCCCCGGATGGTCGCGAAGGCATGATGCAGCACGCTCGCGATTTCGCTGCGGCAGGGGTTCCCTTCATTTTCGATCCCGGCCAGGGGTTGCCGATGTTCAACGGCGACGAGTTGCTCGACTTCATGGGTCTGGCCGACTACGCCTGCTTCAACGACTACGAAGCCAGGCTGCTGACCGACCGCACCGGGCGTAGCCTCGATCAATTGGCTGGCGACGTGAATGCTCTGGTTGTCACCCGGGGTGGCGAAGGCTCGATCATCTACGCCGATGGGCAACGGCTGGAGATTCCCTGCGTGCAGGCTTCCGCCATCGTCGATCCCACGGGTTGCGGCGATGCTTACCGCTCCGGCCTGCTGTACGGCATCGCCAATGGCCTGGACTGGCTGACCACCGGTCGCCTCGCCGCGGTCATGGGTGCGATCAAGATCGCCCATCGCGGTGGGCAGAGCCATCAGCCGAGCCGCGCTGAAATCGGCGCAGCGTATGAGCAGGCTTTCGGCGCGCGGCTCTGGTAGGGTCTATCTTCTGAAATATTGCAGTCATTTTCGGGCAATCCTGATGTAACGTCGCTCATTCATGCTGTTCTTCACGATAGAAATGGAGAACAGCATGGAGCAAATCCACAACGAAGCGGCGCGTGGGGCCACCCGGCGCCATAGCCTGGCGGTTGGCTTCGCCCGCAGCCAGACAGAAATTCTTGATGCCCAGCGCCTGCGCTACCGCGTCTTTGCCGGCGAGATGGGCGCCAACCTGTCGAGTCGGACGCCGGGCGTCGATCACGATATCTACGATCCGTATTGCAAACACCTGGTCGTGCGCGACACGCGGAACGGCGAAATCGTGGGCACCTACCGCATCCTGTCGCCGGAAAATGCACGCCAGATCGGCTATTACTCCGAGAACGAATTCGATCTGACTCGCCTGCAGCATCTGCGCCCACGACTGGTCGAAATCGGTCGCTCCTGCGTCCATCCGGATTACCGGACAGGCGCGACGATTACCTTGCTTTGGTCGGGATTGGCCCAGTACATGACCGAACAGGGCTACGATTACCTGATCGGTTGCGCGTCGATCAGCATGGCGGATGGCGGTCATGCCGCAGCCAGCCTGTATAATCGTCTGTCGGAACACCTCGGGCCACAGGAATACCGTGTCTTCCCGCGCTGTCCGCTACCGCTGGCTGCGCTGCAGCAGGATCGCCAGACACCGACGCCGCCACTGATCAAGGGCTATTTGCGCGCCGGTGCCTGGATTTGCGGCGAGCCGGCGTGGGATCCCGATTTCAACACGGCCGACTTGCCCATCCTGATGCCAATGGCCAAGGTCGCCGCCCGCTACGCCAAGCATTACCTGGGATAGACCGACTGAACGAAACCGCCCTTCCCCTTCGCTTTTACCGCACTGCACGACTGGTTTTGCTGATGATTTGGGGCGTGGCGCTTTCGTTCACGTTGCTATCGTTCGTGAGCGACGCTCGCCGCCTGCGTTTTCGGGCGCGCTGGTCGGCCCGGTTGCTCAGGATACTCGGCGTCCGCCTGGAGGCTGACCTGACCCATGCTGCGCCCGGCGTCCTGTTGGTTGCCAACCACATTTCCTGGCTGGACATCCTGGTGATCAACGCTGTGTTGCCGGCGGCATTCGTTTCCAAGGAAGAAATCCGGCACTGGCCGGTTATCGGCCCGCTTGCGGTGCGTAACGACACCGTTTTCTTGCGCCGAGGAAGTCGCGGTCACGCCCGCATCATCAATGCCGAGATTGCCGGGTTGCTGGCGCAGGGCAAGCATGTCGCGGTATTTCCCGAGGGAACGACGACCGCTGGTCACAGCCTGCTGCATTTTCATGCCGCGCTCCTGCAGCCGGCGCTGGCGGCCGGCCGGCCGGTTTTGCCGCTGGCGATTTCCTATTGGGAAGCGGATGGCCAACGCAGCCTGGCGCCGCGTTACGACGGCGATATCTCGTTTGGCGAATGCCTGCGCACCATTCTCGGTCGCAAGTGCCTTGTTGCACGACTGGTGACCACGCCCTTGCTGGGCACACGCGGCGAGGATCGCAGGCAAGTCGCGGCCGCCGCGCGCGAAGCTATCGCTTCAGCTGCCGGGCTTCCCCTGGCGCACAATCCACCTGGAATACCCGGCGATCTTCCAGGCGAACTGCCGTCAGGTGGCCTCCCCACAAGCAACCCGAATCCAGCGCCAGCAGATTTGGCGTGATCTTGAGGCCGAGTGCCGACCAGTGACCAGTGACCAGAACCGACTCGGCGCTTTGCCGGTCGGGAAGTTCGAACCACGGCAGGTGGCCGACCGGGGCGTTGGAGAGTTTGCCCTTGGCCTTGAATTCCATGATCCCGAAGCGCGTGCAAAAACGCATGCGGGTCATCGCATTGACGACCACCCGCAGGCGTGGCCAGCCGGTCAGATCATCAGACCAGCCCGCCGGCTCGCTGCCCCATAAATTCATCACGAAATCGTGGAAATCCGGGCCTTGCAGCTTGGCCTCGACTTCGCGCGCCAGTTCGCGCGCCCGGGCTGCCGTCCATTGCGGCAGCAGGCCGGCATGGACCAGACAGTAGTCGCCTTCGGTATGGCAAAGCGGTTGTTGCCGTAGCCAACCGAGCAGTTCGGCACAATCAGGGGCATCGAGAATGGACTGTATGGTGTCATCCTTGCCGCGAAACTTGGCTCCGCCCTCGGCCACCATCAGCAGGTACAGGTCGTGGTTGCCGAGCACGGTCAACGCGGCGGAACCCAGCGATTTGATGAAGCGCAGGGTTTCCAGTGATTTGGGCCCGCGATTGACCAGATCGCCGACCAGCCACAGGCGATCTTTGACCGGATCGAAAGCGCAGTTTTCCAGCAGTCGCCGCAGCGAGTCATAGCAGCCCTGGATGTCTCCGATGGCGTAGGTTGCCATTATTCCACCGTCACCGATTTTGCGAGGTTACGCGGCTTGTCTACATCGGTGCCCTTGACCAGGGCTGCGTGGTACGACAGCAGTTGCAAAGGCACGACGTGCAGGATCGGCGACAGTTCGCCGTAGTGTTCCGGGAGGCGCAGGATATGGACGCCTTCCGAGGCGCCGATTTCCGAATCCTTGTCGGCGAATACATAGAGCTCGCCGCCACGTGCCTGCACTTCCCTGAGATTGGATTTCAGCTTGTCGAGCAATTCGTCGTTGGGCGCCACTGAAATGACGGGCATGTTGCGGTCGACCAGCGCTAGCGGGCCGTGCTTGAGCTCGCCGGCCGGGTAGGCCTCGGCATGGATGTAGGAAATTTCCTTGAGCTTCAGGGCGCCTTCCATGGCGATCGGATAGTGGCGGCCGCGGCCGAGGAAAAGCGCATGCTGCTTGTCGGCAAAGCGCTGTGCCCAGGCCTTGATTTCGGGTTCGAGCTTGAGCACCTTGTTGACCGCGACCGGCAGGTGGCGCAATTGGTCGATGTAGGCGGTTTCGTCCCGCGGGCTCAACTGGTGGCGAACCTTGGCCATGACCAGGGTCAGCAGGAACAATGCCGCGAGCTGGGTGGTGAAGGCCTTGGTCGAGGCGACACCGATTTCCGGGCCGGCACGGGTGATGAAGCGCAGGGCGCATTCGCGAACGATGGCGGATTCTGGCACGTTGCAGATGGCCAGCGTTTTCGTCTGACCAAGCGATTTGGCGTGGCGCAGGGCAGCCAGGGTGTCGGCCGTTTCACCGGATTGCGAAATGGCGACGACCAGCTGGCGGGGGTTGGGTACCGAGGTGCGGTAGCGGTATTCGCTGGCGATCTCCACATTGCAGGGCACGCCGGCGATGGCTTCGAGCCAGTAGCGGGCGGTGTAACCGGAGTGGCTGCTGGTGCCACAGGCGAGGATCAGGATGGCGTCCACATCCTGCAGCAGGTCGGCGGCCGCGGCGCCGAAGATGCCGGGCTGGATGCTCTTGCTGCCGCCGACGATTTCCAGGGTGTTGGCCAGCGCCTCGGGTTGCTCGAAGATTTCCTTCTGCATGTAGTGCTGGTAGTCGCCGAGTTCGACGGCGGCGGCGGACAGCCGGGAAACATGCACCGGACGTTCGACGGCAGTGCCGTCCAGGCGCGCGATGCGGTAGCCTGTTGCGGTCAACTCCGCAATATCGCCGTTTTCCAGGTAGACCATGTTGCGGGTGACCTGAAGCAGCGCCGAGGCGTCGGAGGCGGCGTAGTTGCCGGTGTCGGAGACGCCGAGCAGCAGTGGCGAGCCTTCGCGGGCGACGATGACCTTGCCGGGCTGGTCGTGGTCGATGACGGCAATGGCGTAGGCGCCCACCAGCCGCTGGCAGGCGAGTTGCACTGCCTTGAACAGGTCGGGTTCGCCCTTGAGCGTGGCTTCGATCAGGTGGGCGATGCTTTCGGTGTCGGTGTCGGAGGTGAAAACGTAGCCCCGGGCGGTCAGTTCGCTGCGCAGGCTTTCGTAGTTCTCGATGATGCCGTTGTGGACGACGGCGATCGACCCGGAAACGTGCGGGTGGGCGTTGCGTTCGCTGGGAACGCCGTGTGTCGCCCAGCGCGTGTGGGCGATGCCGGTGACGGCGCTGGTTGCGACCGAGGCAGCTTCAAGTTCGGCGACGCGCCCGACGGAGCGCACGCGCTCGATGCCGGTGCGTGCGACCACGGCCAACCCGGCCGAGTCGTAGCCCCGGTATTCGAGCTTCTTCAGCCCTTCGACGAGAACGGGAACGATGTTGCTGCCGGCGGCTGCCGCGACGATGCCACACATGATTGATCCTCAAACCTTGTAGTAATCGCGATACCAAGCGATAAAACGGCCGACGCCATCCTTTACCGAGGTGCCCGGAACAAAACCCACCCAGTCATTGAGCAGATCGGTGTTGGCATAGGTCGCCGGAACGTCGCCATCCTGCAGCGGCAGCATGCGCTTTTCCGCCTTGATGCCGAGCGCCTGTTCGATTGCAGCAATGAAATCGAGCAACTGCACAGGATTGTTGTTGCCGATATTGAAGACGCGGTATGGCGCGTTGCTGGTCGCCGGATCGGCGGAAATGGCATCGTATTCGGCGTTGACCGCAGCATTCCGATCCATGACGCGGATCACGCCCTCGACGATGTCGTCGATGTAAGTGAAGTCGCGCTTCATGTTGCCGTGATTGAAGACGTCGATGGCCCGCCCTTCGAGGATCGCCTTGGTGAACAGGAACAGCGCCATGTCCGGCCGGCCCCACGGGCCATAGACGGTGAAGAAGCGCAGGCCGGTGGTCGGTAGCCCATAAAGATGGCTGTAGGTGTGCGCCATCAACTCGTTGGCCTTCTTGGTCGCTGCGTAGAGGCTGACCGGGTGGTCGACGCTGTCATGTTCGGAGAACGGCATCCTGGTGTTGCCGCCATAGACGCTGGAACTGGAGGCGTAGACCAGGTGCGCTACCTTGTTGTGGCGGCAGCCTTCAAGGATATTGGTGAAGCCGACCAGATTGCTGTCGATATAAGCGTGCGGATTTTGCAACGAATAGCGGACACCGGCCTGTGCGGCGAGGTGGATGACCTTGTCGAACTTTCCGTCAGCGAACAGTTTTTCGATGCCCGGACGGTCGGCGACATCCAGTTTGACGAAGCGGAAGTTGGGATGCCCGGTCAGCCTCGCCAGCCGGCTTTCCTTGAGGCTGACTTCGTAGTAATCGTTCAGGTTGTCCAGGCCGACGACCTCGTCGCCACGCGCCAGCAGGCGTAGCGAAGTGGTCATGCCGATAAAGCCGGCGGCGCCGGTGACGAGGATTTTCACGGGTCAGACCTCTTGCAGGAAAGTCAGGATTTTAACGTAGCGCAGCATCCGATTGCTGGCGCTCCAGCATTTTGGAATATTTCATGAAGCTGTTGAAACAGCCAATGGCGATGTGGATCAGCCCGGGCAGGCCGTCGCGGAAGCCCTGGCGAATGAAATAGAATTTGATGAAGCGAACCAGCGGGCTGAAGGCAATGCGCCCGACGCTCGCCCGCTTGCCTGCCGCCAGCGCCATCTCCGCCGCCAGCGTGGTGTAGCGGTTCTGCTTGGTCAGATACGCCGCCAGCGATTCGGCTGAATCGTGCAACAGGTCGCCTGTCAAATCCGCGACGCGGCCATTTGTCTCGACCTTTTCATGCACCGCGTCGTCCGACCAGCGCGCCTGACGCCGGTCGAACAGGCGCAGGCTCCAGTCAGGGTAACCCTCGCCGTGCCGCAGGTAGCGGCCGAGAAAGCGGTTGCAGCGCGGGAAGCGGAATGCTGCGGTCGACGGCGATTTCAGGGCAATTTCGATCGCCGCCTGCAGTTCGGGGCTCACTCGCTCGTCGGCATCGAGACACAATACCCAGTCGTGATGAGCCGCGTCGACGGCGAACTGCTTTTGCGGCCCGAAACCCAGCCAGTCGTGTTGAATCACCCTCGCGCCAAGGCGTTCGGCCAGCGCCGGCGTCCCATCCGTGCTGCCCGAGTCGACGACGACCACCTCGTCGGCAAAACGCACGCTTTGCAGGCAGGCCGCCAGCTGCGAGGCTGCATTGAGCGTGATGATTGCGACGGAAAGCGGCTGGCGCGTGGCGGGCATCTATAATTGCAACTTCGAAAAGTCGTCATTTTATCTGCCGATGCGCATCCTGCTCGTGAAAACTTCCTCGCTCGGCGACGTAATACACAATTTGCCGGTGGTAAGCGACATCAGGCGACACGTTCCGGGTGCCATCATCGATTGGTGTGTCGAAGATGCTTTTGCGGCCGTACCGCGCCTGCATCCCGGGGTCGAGGAGGTCATCCCGGTTGCGCTACGGCGCTGGCGCAAGGCGCTGTTTGCTTCCCGCACCTGGCAGGAGGTGGCCACGTTCCGCCGGCAGTTGGGCAACAACATTTACGATCTGCTCATTGACACGCAGGGTTTGCTGAAAAGCGCCCTGCTTGCCAGCCAGGCGTCGGGGCCGCTCGCCGGCTATGCCGCCGATTCCGCGCGCGAGCCGCTGGCTGCGCGCTTGTACGACCGTCGTTATAGCGTCGGCTTGGCCCAGCATGCCGTCGTCCGCAATCGTGCGCTGGCAGCCGCTGCCCTGGGTTATGGCGTCGAGGGGGAGGCAGATTATGGCGTCGAAGCGCCGGCCGCCAGATTCGACTGGCTTCCCGGCCAGCCGTATGTGGTCTTTCTGACGGCAACCAGCCGCGACGACAAACTATGGCCGGAAGCACACTGGACAGTGCTCGGGCGGCAACTGCACGCACTCGGCTATTGCGCCGTGCTGCCTGCCGGCAATGCCATGGAGCGGGAGCGGGCAAACCGGCTGGCGACGATGATTCCCGGGGCCGTCGCCGCGCCACCGCTGTCGATCACCGAACTCGCTTCGCTGCTGGCCGGTTCGCGGGCGGCTGTCGGCGTGGACACGGGCTTGAGCCATCTCGCCGTGGCGCTGCGGGTGCCGACTGCAGCCGTCTATGTCGCGACTGATCCGGGGCTGACCGGCGTTCTGGGGAGCGGTTATTACCGCAACCTTGGCGGCCGGAAGCAGATGCCAGTACCGGAAGCGGTCCTCGAGGCTCTGCAGCCGGTGCTGGCCTGATGGCCCGTCTGCTCTACACCCTTCTGATCCATCTCGCGACGCCGCTGATCTTGCTGCGCCTGCTGTGGCGCGCGCGAAAGCAGCCCGAGTACCTGCAGCATCTCGGCGAGCGTTGGGGTAGCTATCGCTCACCAGTGCCGAATCGGCTGATCTGGGTACATGCTGTTTCGGTCGGTGAAACGCGCGCTGCCCAGCCGCTGATCGAAGCGCTAAAGGCGGCCTGGCCGGAGCATCGCATCCTGCTGACCTGCATGACGCCGACCGGCCGGGCGGCGGGGCGCGAAGTCTATGCTGATGGCGTGATCCAGGCTTATCTGCCTTACGACTATCCTTCTGCGGTCGACTGCTTTTTTGGGCACTTTTCCCCGAGCTTCGGCGTTTTGATGGAGACCGAAATCTGGCCGAACCTTTTGGCTGGCGCGCAGAAGCGGAAAATTCCGGTCATTCTCGCCAATGCCCGTCTCTCCGAGCGCTCTGCGCGTGGGTATGGCAAGCTGCCGGCGTTGGTACGCCCCGCCTTTGGCGCGCTGCACGCGGTTGCAGCGCAGACGGCCGGCGACGCGGCGCGGATAGCTGCGCTGGGGGCCGCCAACGTGACCGTTTGCGGGAACATCAAGTTCGATGTGACCCCGGCGCCGGAAAAAATATCCCTCGGCCGTGCCTGGCGGGAGGCGATCGGTCAGCGTCGGATCTGGCTGGCGGCCAGTACCCGGGAAGGCGAGGAGGAACTGCTGCTTGCCGCCTGGCGCCGCGTTGCGGTAGCGGGGGCGCTGCTGGTGCTGGTTCCCCGCCACCCGCAGCGTTTCGATCAGGTTGCCGAGTTGCTGGCGCGGGAAGGGGTGGCCTTCGTCCGGCGCAGCGCAGGTCTGCCACAGCAGGATACAGCGGTCTGGCTGGGCGACAGCATGGGCGAAATGGTGGCCTACTACACGCAGGCGGAGGTGGCTTTTGTCGGTGGCAGTCTGTTGCCGCTGGGCGGGCAGAATCTGATCGAAGCGGCCGCCTGCGGCTGTCCGGTTGTCGTCGGACCGCATACCTTCAATTTTCAGCAGGCGACCGCCGACGCCATTGCTGTTGGCGCGGCGGCTAGGGTCGAGGACGCGGAAGGCTTGGCTACAACCATCAACCGCTTGCTCCGCGCAGACGATGAAATCGAACGAATGCGTCTGGCCGCTGCATCCTTCGCCGCAGCCCATTGCGGTGCCACGGCACGAACGCTGACGCTGATCCGCGATTCGCTTAGGGCGTAGCGGTGCTGTCGAGCAGGGCGTTGGCGGCGAGGATGTCATCCTCGCTGAGTGTGCCGACGGCAGCCTTGAGCCGGAAATGCGACATCAGGGTGTCCAACACGGCGCGGGCAAGATCGCGGCGGGTCACGAACACCTGATTGTCGGCGTTCAGCACATCGATATTGATACGGACGCCGACTTCGAAGCCGAGCCGGTTGGATTCCAGCGACGATTGCGAAGATACGAGGGCTGCCTTGAGCGCCTTGACCTGGGCCAGGCCATTGACCGCACCAAGGTAGTGCTGGCGGGCTTGCAGCGCGGCGTTGCGCCGGGTTTGCTCAAGTGTCGACTCGGCCGCGGCGCGATTGGCGCTGGCTTCATTGGTGCGGGAGTTGACCAGCCCGCCCTGGAAAATGGGCAGGTTGATCTGAACGCCGACATTCTGGAAGTCGGTCTCGAGCTGCCCGCCTACAGTCGACGCGAAAGCCGTCGATTTCCCAAGGTTTGCCACCAGATCGACCGTCGGGTAGTGGCCGGCGCGTTGGCGCTCGACTTCTCGCGAGGCGATTTCGACGGCGGCCATCTGGATCTGGACATTGATGTTGTCCTTCTCCGCGGCGCCTGCCCATTGTTTGATGTCGGCCGGTTGCGGCGGCGTAATTTCTGCATTCGGGCGAATCGGTGCCAGCGGTGGCGCTTCCTTGCCGAGAATCGCCTGAAGGGCGCGCTGCCGCACCTCAAGTTCATTTTCGGCGGCGATTTCCTGAGCGACGGCCAGGTCGTAGCGTGCCTGCGACTCATGCGTATCGACAATGGTCACGGTGCCGACTTCGAAGCTCTTTTTCGCCAGTTCGCGTTGCTGTTCGATCGACGCCTTGTTGGCGCGCACCGCCTTGAGATTCTCGTTGGCGTAAAGGATATCGAAATAGGCCTGGGCGACGCGCAAGATCAAATCCTGGCCGGCCTGGACGAAGTTTGCCTCGGCTTGCGCCACCTGGAATTTCGACTGGTCGTAGGCGACCCAGTTCTGCCAGCGGAACAGCGGCTGGCTCAGCGTGACCGTGTAGCCGTTGCTATTGAAGCGCGGATTGGCATTGACGGTTGGCGGGAGGGTGCCATTGCGCAAATACAGGTCGTTCTTGTTCCAGATGGTGTTGCCGCTTGCTCCCAGAGTAGGCAGGAGGCCCGCACGCGCCTGCGGCAGCCTTTCCTGACCGGCTTCCATGCTGGAGCGGGCGGCCGCATAGGCTGCGTCGTTTTCGCGCGCTTCGCGATAGACCTGCATCAGGTCGGCAGCCCAAAGCGGGGACGAAAGCAAGGGAGCGGCTAGCAGGAAGACGAGTTTTTTCATGAGTTGCTCAGTAACGACGCAGAGTGGGGTCGACTTCACCGGCCCAGGCATCGACGCCGCCCATCAGGTTGTACAGCGCCCGGAAACCCTGGCGTTCGAGAAACATGGCGACCTGCATGCTACGCCCGCCATGATGACAAACGATAACGAATTCGTCGCCCGGATTCAACTCGGCCAGCCGCGTTGGCACCAGATGCATTGGCATGAGCTGCGAACCTGGTAGGTGGCACAGCTCGAATTCCCAGGGTTCGCGCACATCGAGCAAAACGGGCTTGTTGCGGCTGTCGTCAGAAAGCCAGTCGGCCAGCTGCCGGGGGCGAATCTGTTGCATCAGAACGAAAAGGTGCTCTTGGCTTCGCCGCCATCGAGTGCGGGAACGACGGTTTCGAACAGGTTGACCGTGTTGTAAGCGCCTTCGGCGCTGCAGGTAACCAGTTGTGCTTCCATCACCGGCGCTTCGCCGACGATGGCAGCGAGCCGGCCGCCGACGCGCAATTGCTTGAGCAGCGTTGCCGGAAGCGATGGAAGGGCACCGGAAACGACGATTGCGTCGTAGGGGCCGCGCTGCGACCACCCAGCGGCACCATTGCCGACTTCCACCGTCACATTGGTGACACCTGCGCGTTCGAGATTCTGGCGGGCGAATTCGGCGAGTTCCGGCCGGCTTTCGATGCTGACCACATGCTCTGCCCCAGCGGCCAGCAAGGCAGCCATGTACCCGCTGCCCGTGCCAATTTCCAGCACCTTGTCGGTTTTCTTGATGCCCAGTTCCTGCAGCAAGCGGGCTTCGACGCGGGGCGCCAGCATGACCTGACCACTGCCGATGGGGATTTCCATGTCGGCGAAAGCCAGATTGCGGTAGGCGGCGGGAACGAAGTCCTCGCGCTTGACGACGAATAGCAGGTCGAGAACCTGCGGATCCAGAACCTCCCAAGGGCGGATCTGCTGTTCGATCATGTTGAAGCGTGCTTGCTCGATGTTCATTGGGTTCTCCGCAGGCTTAATATTAGCATACGCTAATACATTCGTTCCGACAAAACAAGATTATACCCGAGTCCTTTGCAAGCCTTGTCGCAGCAAATCCATGTGTAGCGCCAGATATTGCGCTGGATCGACCTGTTTGCCCTGGCAGGAACCCATCGAGTAACGCCAGATCAGCAGCATCAAAACCGGGGCGATCACGACTTCGATGCAGGTTTCGACATCCATGCGGCGGAACTCGCCGCTGGCCATGCCGCGTTCCAGCGCCGCGCCGACCAACGCCCGTCCCCGCTTGATTACGTTTTCGTAATAGAACTGGGCAACTTCAGGAAAATTACGTGCCTCTGCGACCATCAACTTGGGAATGCCGGCGAAATCCGTCTCGCCGATCCGCGTCCACCAGTTCGCCAGCAGGCGTTCCAGCAGATCGAAAGCGCTCCCGTCGTGACTGGCGGCGATTGCTTCGCCCTCGGCGACGACCGGCACGATGCCTTCCTGAATGACAGCCTTGAACAGCGCTTCCTTGCTGTCGAAATACAGGTAAAGCGTTCCCTTCGAAACGCCGGCGCGTAATGCGACTTCCTCCAACCGGGTGGCGGCGAAGCCTTTTTCGACGAACAAGCCCAAGGCGGCGGCGGTCAGTTCGGACGGGCGGGCTTCCTTGCGGCGTTTTCTGGGCGGGGTTACGCTGACCATGTTAGTTTAATGACTGGCGGGTCATTAAACTAACATCGGGTACAAATCGGGGTCAAGATGGATCGCGGTGCCGCTGGCAGCAACCGGAATCGACCCTCCATGGCGGGTCGAGCGCGCTACCTTGCCTTTTTTCAGTCGTTCCAGTAACTTGCAGCCACTTGTTAGGGGTGTCCGCCGATTGGTGGGCTGAGAAATACCCTTCGAACCTGACCGGGTCATGCCGTCGTAGGGAAACGGATTCTGCTTTGGAACCAGATCGCTCCTTGCTCGTCTTATCCCGTTGATACACGCTAGGAGCACCCATGAACGCCAAAGAACAATTCCTTGCCGCCAACGCCCACGTCGACGAGGCCGCCATCCAGCCATTGCCGAATTCGCGCAAGGTATATATTGAAGGCTCGCGCCCGGATATTCAGGTGGCGATGCGCGAAATCAGCCAGGCCGACACGCCGACCGGCTTCGGTGGCGAAAAGAATCCGCCGATCTTCGTTTATGACTGCTCTGGCCCCTATTCTGACCCGGCCGCCACGATCGACATCCGCTCCGGCCTGCCGGCGCTGCGTGCGCAGTGGATCGCCGAACGCGGCGATACCGAGGAACTGCCGGACCTGACCTCCGAATACGGCCGCCAGCGCGCTACCGACACGGCCCTTGATGAACTCCGCTTTCCGGGGCTGCACCGCAAACCGCGCCGCGCCAAGGCCGGTGCGAACGTGTCGCAGATGCACTACGCCCGTAAAGGCATCATCACGCCGGAAATGGAATACGTCGCCATCCGCGAAAACCTCAACCGCCGTGCCTACATTGAATCGCTGAAAGCGACCGGCCCGATGGGCGAGAAGATGGCCAAGCTACTCGGTCGCCAGCACCCGGGCCAGAGCTTCGGTGCCAGCATTCCGGAAGAGATCACCCCGGAATTCGTGCGCAGTGAAGTCGCCCGTGGTCGCGCCATCATCCCGAACAACATCAACCACCCGGAAAGCGAGCCAATGATCATCGGCCGCAACTTCCTCACCAAGATCAACGCCAATATCGGCAACTCGGCGCTCGGCTCCAGCATTCAGGAAGAAGTCGAGAAAATGACCTGGTCGATCCGCTGGGGGGGCGACACGGTGATGGACCTGTCCACCGGCAAGAACATCCACGAAACCCGTGAATGGATCATCCGCAACAGTCCGGTTGCCATCGGCACGGTGCCGATCTACCAGGCGCTGGAAAAGGTCAATGGCAAGGCCGAAGACCTGACCTGGGAAATCTTCCGCGACACGCTGATCGAACAAGCCGAACAGGGCGTCGACTACTTCACCATCCACGCCGGCGTGCTGCTGCGCTACATCCCGATGACCGCCAACCGCATGACCGGCATCGTTTCGCGTGGTGGGTCGATCATGGCCAAGTGGTGCCTGGCGCACCACAAGGAAAGTTTCCTCTACACCCACTTCGAGGAAATCTGCGAGATTATGAAGGCCTACGATGTCGCCTTCAGTCTCGGCGACGGTCTGCGTCCGGGGTCGATCTACGACGCCAACGATGAAGCGCAGCTCGGCGAACTGAAGACCCTGGGCGAACTCACCGAGATCGCCTGGAAGCACGACGTGCAGACCATCATCGAAGGCCCCGGTCATGTGCCGATGCACTTGATCAAGGAGAACATGGACCTGCAGCTCGAATACTGCAAGGAAGCCCCGTTCTACACCCTCGGCCCGCTGACTACCGACATCGCGCCGGGCTACGACCACATCACCAGCGGCATCGGTGCCGCGATGATCGGCTGGTACGGCACGGCGATGCTCTGCTACGTCACGCCCAAGGAACACCTCGGCCTGCCGGACAAGGACGACGTCAAGGAAGGCATCATCACCTACAAGCTGGCCGCGCACGCCGCCGACCTCGCCAAGGGCCACCCCGGCGCGCAGATTCGCGACAACGCACTGTCCAAGGCGCGCTACGAGTTCCGCTGG
>JAEUOH010000086.1 GCA_016790845.1 Dechloromonas sp. | reverse complement strand
ACCAGCAGGTTCTTGGTCTGCTGGTAGTGGTCGAGCATGACCTTGTGGGTCTCACGCCCGATGCCGGATTCCTTGTAGCCGCCGAAAGCGGCGTGCGCCGGGTAGGCGTGGTAGCAGTTGGTCCACACGCGGCCGGCCTGGATGGCGCGACCCATGCGGTAGGCGACGTTGCCGTTACGGCTCCAGACGCCGGCACCGAGGCCGTACAGGGTGTCGTTGGCGATGGCCAGTGCTTCGGCTTCGTCCTTGAAGGTGGTCACGGCAAGCACCGGCCCGAAGATTTCTTCCTGGAAGATGCGCATCTTGTTGTGGCCCTTGAACAGCGTCGGCTGGATGTAATAGCCGCTGGCCAGGTCACCGCCGAGGTCGGCACGTGCGCCGCCGATCAGGCACTCGGCGCCTTCCTGCTTGCCGAGTTCAAGGTAGGACTGGATCTTGGTCATCTGTTCCATGGAAGCCTGGGCGCCCATCATGGTGTCGGTGTCGAGCGGCGAACCCTGCTTGATGGCAGCAACGCGCTTGAGCGCCTTTTCCATGAACTTCTCGTAGATGGATTCCTGAATCAGCGCGCGGCTCGGGCAGGTGCACACTTCGCCCTGGTTGAAGGCGAACAACACCAGGCCTTCGATGGCCTTGTCGAGGAAGCCGTCGTCCTTGTCCATCACGTCGGCGAAGAAGATGTTGGGCGACTTGCCGCCGAGTTCCAGCGTGGCCGGGATCAGGTTGTTGGCGGCGGCCTGGGCGATGACGCGGCCGGTCGAGGTGGAACCGGTAAAGGCGATCTTGGCGATGCGCTTGGAGGTGGCGAGCGGCATGCCGGCTTCGCGGCCGAAACCGTTGACGATGTTGAGCACGCCCGGCGGCAGCAGATCGGCGATCAGTTCCATCAGCACCAGGATCGAGATCGGCGTCGATTCGGCCGGCTTGAGCACCACGCAGTTACCTGCACCGAGGGCCGGGGCCAGCTTCCAGGCGGCCATCAGGATCGGGAAGTTCCACGGGATGATCTGGCCAACGACGCCGAGCGGCTCGTGGATGTGATAGGCCATGGTGTTCTCGTCGATTTCCGAGATGCCGCCTTCCTGCGAACGCAGGCAGCCGGCGAAGTAGCGGAAGTGGTCGACGGCGAGCGGGATGTCGGCGTTCAG
>JAEUOH010000050.1 GCA_016790845.1 Dechloromonas sp. | reverse complement strand
GGCAAGGCGGAACTCGCCGATACGATGCGCCGCCACCTGCTGGTCCAGACGACGGCGAACCCGATGTTCCTGCGCTGCATGGCGAAGAACGCGCTGGATGTCGAGCCGCCGCTGGGCAAGATTCGCGACTTCCTGACCGACCTCGAACCGGACCAGCCGGGCAAGATCGACCTCAAGAAATACGGCTCTCGCATCTTCGTCGATGTCGCCCGCATCTATGCGCTGGCGGCCGGCGTGCATAACACCAACTCGGTGCAGCGCCTGCGTCTGGCCGCCAAGCGCCTGTCGATCCGCGACGAGGAAATCAACGCGGTCCTCGAAGGCCTCGACTTCATCCAGTTGCTCCGCCTGCGCCACCAGTATCTCGAAGGTGAGCCGGGTCGTCAGGGCGACAACCTGATCAATCCGGATAACTTGAACGAACTCGATCGCCGCATCCTCAAGGAATCGTTCCGCCAGGCCCGCAAGATCCAGACGCGGCTCAAACTCGATTACCAGGTGCAGTGATGGTATTCGGACTCAAGAAATTTCTTTTCAAGGGCGGAGCCGGTTCGCCGGCCAACCTGCCCGAGGACGTTCGCCTGGCGCTCGAAGGCTGGCGCGCCAGCAAGGCGCCCAATCTGGAAGAGCCGCATTTCCACACCCGCTACGTGGTAATCGACATTGCGACGTCGGGGCCGCGTGCCGCCGAGGATGGCTTGCTGGGCATTGCTGCGGTAGGCTTGCGCAAGGGGGCCATCGTTCCCGACGATGCCTTTTCGCTCGATCTCGACGGCGAAGCGTCGGAGGAAGTCGACGCTGCTGCGGTCGACCGCCAATTGATGGCATTTTTGACCTATGCCGCCAAGGCGCCGCTGGTCACTTACCATGGACCTTTCGTCAGCAGTTTCCTGGCACGCGCGTTCAAGGAGCGCCTGGGGGTGGATTTTCAGCCGCAGTGGATCGACCTGGCCTGGTTGCTCCCATCGCTCTTCAACGAAAAATCCGAAGTCACGGTGCCGCTCGACGACTGGCTGGAAACATTCGGCATTGCCGGCAATGAGCGGCGCGACACGATGGCCAATACGCTGATGCTGGCACGGCTCTTTCAGATGCTGCTGGTGCGCGCGACAGCCCGGGACCTCACCACCGCCGGCAAGCTGGTCGAGGAGTCGCAGGCAGCCACTTTCCTGCGCCGCAGTCACTAAGACGCAGCAATGCCGGGCGGGTTGACCAGGCTGCAGCGGTACTACCTGTTATACACCGGCGGGTTCATCGCATTCGTCGCGGCGCTTGCCCTGCTCGAAGAGCACGGCATGCCGCCGCGCTGGATCGGCTACTCGTTCCTGATATTCACCATTTCGATGTACGCGGTGATCGGCATCATGAGCCGCACCTCGGACGTTTCCGAGTTTTATGTCGCCGGCCGCCGGGTGCCGGCATTCTTCAACGGCATGGCGACCGGCGCCGACTGGATGAGTGCCGCCTCGTTCATCGGTCTTGCCGGGACACTATTCCTTTCCGGCTACCAGGGACTGGCTTTCGTTCTGGGCTGGACAGGCGGCTTCGTACTCGTTGCGCTGTTGTTGGCGCCCTATTTGCGGCGTTTCGGCGAATACACCATTCCCGACTTCCTGGGCGCCCGCTACGGCGGCAACGCGATCCGCCTCGTTGCCGTCGCGGCGGCGATTCTTGCCTCCTTCGTCTATGTCGTCGCGCAGATCTACGGGGTCGGGGTCATCACCAGCAGATTCGTCAGCCTGCAGTTCGAGATTGGCGTCTTCGTGGGGCTCGCCGGCATCCTCGTCTGCTCGTTTCTCGGCGGCATGCGCGCGGTCACCTGGACCCAGGTCGCGCAATACGTGATCCTGATCATCGCCTACATCACGCCGGTCGCCATCCTGTCGTGGTCGGTGACCGGCAATCCGGTGCCCCAGATAGTCTATGGCAAGGTCTTGCAACAGGTTGGGCAACTGGAAAACAAGTTGTTCGACAGTCCGGCCGAGAAGGATGTTCGTCGCCTCTACCAGGAGCGCGCGGATGAGTATGCGCAAAAAATCATGCAGTTGCCGAACTCGCTGATACTCGAGCGGGAACAACTGACCAGCCGGATCAACGAACTCAAGGCCAGTGACGCACAGATGAAGGACATCGTCGCGCTGGAGCGGCAGCGTCGGGATTTGCCGCATGATCCGGACCAGGCGCGCTTGCGCTGGGAGGCGGCAATGTTTGCGTCGGCCGAACGGGCGGCCCCGCCTGTTCATCACGCGTCAGCCTTTCCCGCGGACGAAGCGAATGGCGGCTGGGCGCAGCGCCTCAATTTTCTGGCACTCGTCTTCTGCCTGACGGTAGGTACGGCGGCGCTACCGCACGTGCTCATGCGCTATTACACGACCCCCAGCGTGCGCGAGGCGCGTGAGTCGGTTTTCTGGTCGCTGCTATTCATTCTCCTGCTCTACATCACGGCGCCTGCGTATGCCGTATTCGTCAAGTACGAGGTGTTCACCCATCTGGTGGATATTCCGATTGCCAAATTGCCGGGATGGGTCGCGGCGTGGAGCAAGGTGGGGCTGGTCAGCATCGAGGACATCAATCGTGATGGCATCCTGCAACTCGCCGAGCTTTCGCTTAATCCCGACGTGATCGTGCTCGCCACCCCCGAAATTGCCGGCATGCCTTATGTCGTTTCCGGCCTGGTTGCCGCCGGCGGGTTGGCCGCGGCGCTGTCTACTGCCGACGGCCTGCTGCTGACCATTACGAGCGCGCTGTCACACGATGTTTACTACCGGATTTTCCGCCCCGACTCCTCAACCCAGTTCCGCCTCGTGATCTCCAAGTCGATGTTGCTGGTTGTCGCCGTGCTGGCGGCCACCGTCGCCGCGCAAAAACCGGGCACCATCCTGTCGATGGTCGCCTGGGCTTTTTCGATCGCCGCCTCGGCATTCTTTCCTGCACTCGTGCTCGGTATCTTCTGGCGAAGGGCGACGCGTGCCGGGGCACTGGCCGGCATGCTGGTCGGTCTGTTGATCACCGTGTACTACATATTCCGCGTCGAATTCGACACCATTACCTGGCTGGGTGTAAGCAATCTGCGTATGGATCCATGGTTTTACCTTCAGTCTACATCGGCCGGCGTGCTTGGCGTGGCTGCCGGATTCCTTACCATTCTCGTAGTCAGCCTGTTTACCGGGCAATCGGACAAGGATGCCATGGCATTTCTCGACCGCATTCGCCATTCCCGGCATCGCGAGCAATGATGGATACCAATCTTTACTGGCGGAAGACCCGGAGCCTGACCCTGGTGTTGCTCTACGTCTGGGTCGTGATCACCTTCGGTTTTGCCTTGTTCGCCAGGGATCTCAACGACTTCAGCCTGTTTGGCTTTCCGTTGGGCTTCTATATGGCAGCGCAGGGCACGCTGGTTATCTATCTTTTCCTGATCTGGATTTATAACCGGCGCATGCGACAACTGGAAAAACGGTTCGGCATCGATGACGAGTAGGGGAGCGGTGTGCTCCTTTTTCTGATCGGTGCGTTGCGCGCCATCGTCGAAATGCTGGGATTGTGCCTGATCGGTCAGGGCGTTCTTCATCTGCTGGCCGGCCGGCGCCGAGAACAAAACACCATTTACCGATTTTTCGACCTGTTAACCTCGCCACCGCGAAAATTGACCGCCAAACTGCTGCCGACCGCGACTTCGGGCAAGGCAGTGGGTATGCTCACATTTCTGCTGCTATTCATCCTCTGGATAGGACTGGCCTGGGTACGAAAGTTCCTTTGACGAACCACGCCCCTCTGTTACAATGCGCGCCTCTCGGAGAGGTGGATGAGTGGTTTAAGTCGCACGCCTGGAAAGCGTGTTTAGGGTAATACCCTAACGCGGGTTCGAATCCCGCCCTCT
>JAEUOH010000042.1 GCA_016790845.1 Dechloromonas sp. | reverse complement strand
CGCGTGCGCGTCGGCCCCTTCACGCGCATCGACGAATTGAACAAAACCCGCGCCGAGCTGGCCAAAAACGGCATCGACGCCCAGTTGGCCAAAAACAAGGAGTAAGGCATGAAATTCGACCGTCGCAGTTTCGTTCGCAGCATTTTTGCCCTTGGCACCGCGTTGACCGTGGCGATGCCGGCGCTGGCGCAGACCGCCGGCAAGGATTACACGCTGATCACGCCGGCGCAGCCGACCGACGATGTGGCGAAGATCGAAGTCCTCGAATTCTTCAGCTACGGCTGCCCGCACTGCAATGACTTTCATCCGCTGATTTCCGCCTGGGCCGCCAAACAGTCGGGCGACGTTGTCTTCAAACGGGTGCCGGTCAGCTTCGGCCGTGCCGCCTGGGCCAATGCGGCCAAGCTCTATTACACGCTGGAGGCGACCGGCGACCTGGCGAAGCTGGATGGCGATGTGTTCAAGGCCATTCACAACGAGCGAGTCAATCTTTTTGACGAGAAGACCATCCTCGAATGGGTGACCAAGAAGGGTGTCGATACAAAGAAATTCAGCGAAACCTTCAATTCATTCGGTGTCATGAGCAAGGTCAAGCGTGCCGACCAGATGGCGCAGGCTTACAAGATTTCCGGTGTTCCCGCGATCGCGGTCGACGGCAAGTATCTGGTCGGTGGCCAGAGCTTCGGCGAAGTGCTGGCGACGACCGACAAGTTGATCGCCAAGGTGCGCACCGAGAAACCCGCCAAGAAATAAAGAGCGTTGAAGGTTTTCATCACGGGCGCCTCGTCGGGCATCGGCGAGGCGCTTGCCGTTTACTACAATGGAAAGGGCGCGATGCTCGGGCTGGCGGCGCGTCGGGTAGAGGCGCTTGAGGCGCTGAACGGGCGTCTTGGTGGCAAGCATGCCTGCTACGCGCTCGATGTCACCGACGCCCCAGCGCTGCATGACGCCGCCGGCGATTTCATTGCCCGCTTCGGGGCGCCGGACGTCGTCATCGCCAACGCTGGCGTTTCGGCCGGCACGCTAAGCGAATACGAAGAAGACCTCGCCGTTTTCCGCCGGGTGATGGACACCAACGTTTACGGCATGGCGGCGACCTTCGCGCCGTTCATCAAGGCCATGCAGGCAGCGGGCGGCGAGAAACGCCTGGTCGGCATCGCCTCGGTCGCCGGCATTCGCGGCCTGCCGGGGGCGGAAGCCTACTCTGCGTCGAAGGCGGCAGCCATCGCCTACCTCGAGAGCCTGCGCCTCGAAATGCGCCCGTATGGCATCAAGGTGGTGACCATCGCGCCGGGCTACATCGAAACGCCGATGACTGCGGTCAACCCCTACAAAATGCCGTTTTTGCTGTCGGCAGATGTGGCGGCCGAACGCTTTGCAGCCGCTATCGAGCGCGGCGTGACCTACACCGTCATTCCGTGGCAGATGGGCGTCGTCGCCAAAGTGCTGCGCGCCCTGCCCGACTGGCTCTACGACCGCCTCTTCACGAGCGCCCCGCGCAAGCCGCGCGGCTTGTTAAAATAGCCGGATGCCCGACCTCAAGATCAATGGCGAGGCCCGCCACTTTCCCGACCCGCTGACCGTCGCCGCCCTGATTGACCAACTCGGCTACACGGGCAAGCGCATCGCCGTCGAAAAGAACGGCGAAATCGTCCCGAAGAGCCAGCACGCCACGACCCTGCTCGTTACGGGCGACCAACTCGAAATCGTCGTCGCCGTCGGCGGCGGCTAAGGAGCACCTTCATGCATCAACTGACTATCGCCGGCAAGGCCTACCGTTCCCGTTTGCTGGTCGGCACCGGCAAATACAAGGATTTCGCCGAGACGCGCGCCGCCATCGACGCTTCCGGCGCCGAGATCGTCACCGTTGCCGTCCGCCGGGTAAACATTGGCCAGGACGCCAGCCAGCCCAACCTGCTCGATGCGGTGCCGCCATCCCGATTCACCATCCTGCCGAACACAGCGGGCTGCTACAACGCCGACGACGCTGTGCGCACGCTGCGCCTGGCGCGCGAACTGCTCGATGGTCATCCGCTGTGCAAGCTGGAAGTTCTCGGTGACCCGACCAGCCTGTTCCCGAACATGCCGGAAACCTTGAAGGCCGCCGAAACGCTGGTCAAGGACGGCTTCGAGGTGATGGTCTACTGCTCGGACGACCCGATCCAGGCCAAAATGCTGGAAGAAATCGGCTGCGTCGCGGTGATGCCGCTGGCCTCGCTGATCGGCTCCGGCATGGGCATCCTGAACCCGTGGAACCTGCGTCTGATCATTGACAACGCCAAGGTGCCGATCATCGTCGATGCCGGTGTCGGCACCGCGTCGGACGCCACCATCGCGATGGAACTCGGCTGTGACGGCGTGCTGATGAACACCGCCATCGCCCATGCCAAAGACCCGGTGCTGATGGCCAGTGCCATGAAGAAGGGAATTGAGGCCGGGCGGGAAGCTTTCCTTGCCGGCCGCATGCCGCGCAAGCTGTACTCGGCCGACCCGTCGTCGCCGACCTCGGGGCTGATCGGCTCATGAGCGAAGTGCCCCTGATCCACCCAGCCGCCGAAGGTGACGAGGGCGAATACACGGCGGGCCGCCACGGTCACATCAAGAGCTACGTCCGTCGTGCCGGCCGCATGTCGGCGGCGCAGGAAAATTACTACGCCGAGATGATGCCGAAGATCGGTGTCGTCTATGCACCGCAGCAAATCGACCTGGTTGCGGTTTACGGTCGCATTGCCCCGAAAATCCTCGAAATCGGCACCGGCATGGGCGAAACCACGGCCAAGATCGCCGACGCCAATCGCGACAACGATTACCTCGGCGTCGAAGTCCATGTGCCGGGCGTCGGTGCGCTATGCAAACAGATCGCAGAGCGCGGCCTGGACAATCTGCGCATCTGCCAGCACGACGCTGTCGAAGTGGTGCGCGACATGCTACCGGAAGCCTCGCTGGATGGCGTCCATGTCTTCTTCCCCGACCCGTGGCACAAGGCACGGCACAACAAGCGCCGGCTGATCCAGCCGCCTTTCGTCGCGCTGCTCGCCTCGCGCCTCAAGCCGGGCGGTTATCTGCACTGCGCCACCGACTGGGAAGAGTACGCCCTCCAGATGCTGGAAGTCCTCTCCGCCGAGCCGACGCTGGTCAATTCCGCCGACGGCTTCGCCCCGCGCCCCGAATACCGGCCGCTGACCAAGTTTGAAAATCGCGGCATCCGCCTCGGTCACGGCGTCTGGGACGTCATTTTCAAGAAGCGCTAAGCACGCTTTTTTCCGAAAGAATTTCCATGTGGTTCAAGAACCTGCAGTTGTACCGTTTGCCCGCGCCGTGGCCTGTCGACCTCGCCAAATTCGAGGAACAACTGGCGCGCGGTCCGTTTGTGAAATGCCCGAGCAATCAGCCGCTGAGTCGCGGCTGGGTGTCGCCGCGCCGTGACGGCGCACTGGTTTTTTCGCTCAACAAACAATGGCTGATTGCGCTCGCCGTCGAGCAGCGCCTGCTGCCCTCGTCGGTGGTCAACGAGGAGGTCAAGGAACGCGCCGAGGCGATGGAGGCGCAGCAGGGCTACGCGCCCGGCCGCAAGCAACTCAAGGAACTGCGCGAACGCGTCACCGAGGAACTGATGCCGCGCGCCTTCACGCGCCGTCGCAATACCTTCGTCTGGATCGATCCGCAGGCCGGCTGGCTGTGTGTCGATGCCAGCAGCCCGGCCAAGGCCGAAGAAGTCATCGAACACCTTCGCCATTGTCTCGACGACTTCCCGCTGACCCTGCTCCATACCCAGCTTTCGCCGCAATCGGCAATGGCCGACTGGCTGGCCGGCGGCGACGCCCCGGCCGGTTTCACCATCGACCGCGACTGCGAGCTGAAGGCCGTCGGCGAGGAAAAGGCGGCGGTGCGCTACGTCCGCCACCCGCTCGAAGGCGACGAGGTCAAGGCGCATCTGGCCAGTGGCAAGCTGCCGACCCGCCTGGCGCTGACCTGGGACGACCGCATTTCCTTCATCCTCAGCGAGAAGCTCGAAATCAAGCGCCTCGCCTTCCTCGATCTGCTCAAGGAAGAGGCCGAGAAGAGCGCCGAGCACGCTGACGAGCAGTTCGACGCCGATTTCGCGCTGATGACCGGCGAATTGTCGCGCTTCCTGCCGCAACTGGTCGAAGCGCTCGGCGGCGAGGTCGCCGAGGAAAAGTGAGCACCTGCTACTGCGGCAGCGGCAAATCCTACGAGGCCTGTTGCGGTCGACTGCATTCCGGGGCCGAAAATGCCGCGAGCGCCGAGGCGCTGATGCGCTCGCGCTACAGCGCCTACGTGCTCAAGCTGGAAGACTATCTGCTCGCCACCTGGCATCCGGAAACCCGCCCGAGCGAACTCGATCTCGCCGCTGACGACAGCAAATGGTTGGGGCTGGAGGTCAGGAAACATGCGGTGCAGGACGACACCCATGCCACCGTCGAGTTCGTCGCCCGCTACCGCATCGCCGGCAAGGGGCATCGGCTGCATGAGCTGAGCCGCTTCGTAAAGCAGGACGGTCGCTGGTACTACCACGACGGCGAACTCCGCTAAGCCGGTCGGCCGCTGTTGCGTGGGCCCTGTATCGACGTGGTGCACGTGCCTTGAGCGGCAGAATTTTTCGGGCGGGCGCCTTTGTTGCGGTCGACCCCGAAAAATGGGCAATAATGGACATTGGAGCAGCCACCATAGCCGCTCCGTTTGAAGCACACTTAATTTGACGGAGGTCAGCATGCATCAAAACGCATTCATTCGCGGCGCGGTTCGGGCGCTTTCGGCGACCGGCCTGGCGTTCGCCCTGTTCGCCGCTCAGCCGGCGGCCGCCGATGTGCCTTTGGTCGATGGCACGCTCTGGGTCAAGTCCAGCGAAGAGGTCAAAAAGGCTTATCTGGTCGGCCTGGCCAACATGGTGCAGCTCGAAGTCGCCTACAACGCCAACGATCCGCTGCCCGAAAAAAGCAGCCTTTCGCCGCGTTTCGCCAAGGGGTTGACCGGTCAGACGCTGGCCAGCGTGCAGGAAGCGCTGGACAAATGGTACTCGGCGAACCCGGGCAAATTGCAGCGCCCGGTGATCGAAACGATCTGGTTCGAGATCGCCCTGCCGGGCCTCAAGGCCGGCAAGTAAAGGAGCAGAAAATGAAGAAGACAGGATACGCAGTGGCATTGGTTGCGGCGCTGGGCGCAACGGCATGTACGGATATGACGCCGCGCCAGCAAGGCACGCTCAGTGGTGGCGCGATCGGTGCCGCTGCCGGCGCCGGGATCGCTTCGATCGCCGGCGGCAGCGCCTGGACGGGGGCTGCGGTGGGCGCCGCCGTGGGTGGAACCGCCGGCTATATCAAGGGTAATCGCCAGCAGTAAAGGTGCGCCAGCAGATAGGAAGAGCCGCTTCGGCGGCTCTTTTTCCGTTTACAAATAAGATTAACAACTTGAAATTCCTGCAGCGTCTTTTCCCACCGCTCGCGTTCTTCGGCGGTTTCGTCTGGGATGCACTGACCATCGGCCAGCGGGTCAAGCCGCTCGACCTCTGGCTCCTCGGCGTCTTCCTGTTGGCCGCCGGCACTTTAATCCTGTGGCTGGCCCGGCGCGAGGCAAATGGCAGAGTTGCGCCGGTCGGCGCCGGCTGGCGCGGGCGCGTGGCCAGTGGCGTCTGGCAGGCGCCCTATCTGCTGCTGCAGTTTTTCTTCGGTGGCATCTTTTCGGCGCTGTTCATTCTTTATTTCAAGAGTTCCGGCTATCTCGGTACCTGGCTGACGGCATCCCTGCTCGGTGCGCTGCTGGTCGCCAACGAGTTTATCGGCAAGCACTATGGCCGGCGCTTCACGTTGGTCTGGGCGCTGTTCGCGCTGAATGCCATCCTCTTCTTCAATTTCGCCCTGCCGCATGCGCTGGGCAGCCTGGACCCCTCGTGGTTCTACGTTTCCACGGTGGCCGGTGCGTTGCTGGCACATGGATTGTGGCGTCTGGCGCCGGGGCGGCCGGGCCGGATATTCCCCGCCTGGATACTGGTCGGCGCCTTGCTGATGGCCTGGCGGCTCGACATGATCGCGCCGGTGCCGCTGGTCAGGCAGGACATGGCGGTCGGCCACGATTTCGTGCGCGAAGGCGACCGCTTCGCCTTGCAGGTCGAGGCGCCACCGTGGTGGCAGTTCTGGCGGGATCAGGCGGCTGTGGCGCATGTGGCAGAAGGCGGGAAACTGTATGGCGTGACTGCGGTATTCGCGCCGCTCGGGGTGACGGCGGCGCTCGAACACCGCTGGGAGGTGCGCGACAAGGATGGTTGGCGGCCGGTTTACCGCACCCGCTTTCACAGTAGCGGTGGCCGGGAGCGGGGATTTCGCGGCTATTCCTGGGTGTTGAACCCGCGGCCCGGCGAGTGGCGCCTGATCGTCGCGACACAGGATGGACGGACGATAGGCATTTTTCCTGTAAACGTCGAACGTGGGGTGCCGCTACCGGATGAACTGCGGCTACGCGAATTCTGAGGCATTGCAGGCGCCGGTTTTTGGGTCACAATGCGCTCCATTAGAACGATTTATTCTCGGTAAGGGTTGGGTAGCGGAATGCGGGCAATCGGCAATTTTCTGTGGTTCATTCTGGGCGGTTTCCTGATGGGGCTTGCGTGGTGGCTGGCCGGCCTGATCGCACTGGTGACCATCGTTGGCATTCCCTGGGCGCGGGCCAGTTTCGTCATCGGCCAGTTCTCGTTCTTTCCCTTCGGCAAGGAGGCGATCAGCCGCAAGGAACTGCACCAGGAAGATGACATCGGCACCGGCACCCTCGGCCTGCTGGGCAACATCGTCTGGTTCGTCTTCGCCGGCCTGTGGCTGGCTATCGGCCATCTCGCTTCGGCCGTGGCCTGCTTCGTCACCATCATCGGCATCCCGTTCGCGCTGCAGCACCTGAAGCTGGCGGGCATCGCCCTGGCCCCCATTGGCAAGACCATCGTCACCACCGAGGTCGCCGAGGCGGCACGCACGGCCAACGCCGCGACGACGGTGGGCGCCCTGCGCAGCGGCAAGTGAGTTGCGCGGTCGGGCGCGCCAGGTTGCCTGGATGAGCGCTTGTTTGCGATCATCGGGCAAAATCTGGAGGAGACGATGAACCCAAGCGAGATACCCACCGGCGAGGCATCCTGGCGGGAATATTCGGTGCTCGTGGTCGATGACGAGCCGGGCATGCTCAGCTTTTTGCAGCGCGCGCTCGGGCAGCGCTGCGGCAGAGTTGATGGCGCCGGCAGTGTCGAGCAGGCGGCGCCTTTGCTCGGGCGGCGCCTGTATGACCTGATCGTGCTCGACATTGCCTTGCCGGGCCGTTCGGGCATCGACTGGCTGCACGAATTGCGGGATGAGGGCTACGCTGGCGATGTGGTGCTGATGACGGCGTATGCCGACCTGGACACGGCAATCGATGCCCTGCGCGCTGGGGCTGCCGACTTCCTGCTCAAGCCATTTTCGCTGGCTCAGATGCTGAACGCAATGCAGCGCTGTTTCGAACGCTCGCGCCTGGTGCGGGAAAACTTCGTGTTGCGCCGTGAATTGGGGGCGCTCGATGTCGAGGGCATGGTCGGCCAATCGGCGGCGATGCGCGATGTCTGCGACCGCCTCAAGCGTATCGCGCCGACGCCGGCCACCGTGTTGCTTAGTGGTGAATCCGGCACCGGCAAGGAGGTTGCGGCACCGGCAAGGAGGTTGCCGCGCGCGCCCTGCACGCCATGAGTGCCCGTGCCGCCGGGCCTTTCGTGCCGCTCAATTGCGCGGCGATCGCCGCCGAACTGATCGAGTCGGAGCTCTTCGGTCATGTCCGTGGCGCCTACACCGGTGCCCAGCAAAGCCGCGAGGGGCTCTTCTACTATGCCCGCGGGGGCACGCTTTTTCTCGATGAAATTTCCGAATTGCCGTTGGCGGCGCAGGCCAAGCTGCTACGCGTGCTGGAGGAGCGGCGCCTGCGTCCGGTCGGGTCGGAACAGGAGATTCCGGTCGACGTGAGAGTCATCGCAGCGACCAACAGGGATCTCAAGGCCGAAGTCGCCGCCCAGCGCTTTCGCCATGACCTCTACTACCGCCTGCAAGTGGTAGAGGTGACCTTGCCGCCGTTGCGCGACCGTCCGGAAGACCTGCCGCCGCTGGTCGCACATTTCATCGCCCAGTTGGCGCCTTTTCTTGGCGTGCCGGCGGTTCAGCCTGACAAGCGGACGTTGGCGCGCATGGCGGCTTACGACTGGCCGGGCAACGTGCGCGAACTGCGCAATTTCGTCGAGCGTTCGCTGATTCTCGGCTGGTTCGACTTCGGGCCGGAGCCGGTAGTCGGCGCCGCTGTCGGTACGGCGGATGAAAGCCTGGAGGCGGTCGAAAAACGTCATATTCTGGCGGTGCTAGGGGCCTGCGAGGGCAACAAGTCGGAAGCCGCGCGCCGTCTCGGTGTATCGCGCAAGACGCTGGACCGCAAATGTCAGGCATGGTCGGACTAGGCGCCAAAGGCGGGCGCTCGATTCGCGTCCGCCTGCTGCTACTGGCGCTGCTACCACTCGGCATCGTGCTGCCAGTATTGCTCGCGGTGCTTGCCATCTGGGGCGGTGATTATCTGGATCGCCTGCAAATCGCCAAGGTGCGTGCCGATCTGGCGATTGCCCATGGTTACTACGAGCGCGTTGCGGAAGGTGTCGGCCGTTCGGTCGAGGGGCTGGCCGGATCGGCGCGTCTGGCGCGAGTGCTCGATCAGTCGGCGCGCGAGCGCAACGGGGCAACGGCCGAGTTGCTGGCCACCGCGCGGGTGGGCATGAAGCTCGATTTTCTCTACTTTTTGCACGTCGACCGCGACAGTGCTGCCATCGCAGCCTGGCCGGTGCTGGCCCAAGCCGCGGCCGGCCAGGCGGTGACCGGTACCGACGTGATGAGCGCAGGACAGCTGGAATTGCTTGATCCCCGGCTCGCCGAGCAGGCACGAACGGGAATCCTGAAAACCGCCAATGCGGCGCCCGATGGCCGGGAGTTCGAGGATCGCGGACTGGTGATCCACGCCGCAGCGCCGGTGCGCGACGAGAACGGGCAACTGCGCGGGGTACTGGCGGGAGGTGTGCTGCTCAACAAGAACCTCGAATTCATCGATAGACTCAACGAAATCGTCTTTCCCGAGGGGGCGCTGATGCTCGGTAGCCGCGGAACCGCAACGCTCTTCCTCGGCGATGTCCGGGTGGCGACCAATGTCCGCCTGTTCGAAGGTGAGCGGGCTATCGGCACGCGGGTCTCGGCGGCGGTGCATCGCGAGGTGCTCTACGAAGGGCGGACCTGGCTCGACCGCGCCTTCGTCGTGACCGACTGGTATGTTTCCGGCTATCAGGCCTTGGTCGATAGCCATGGACAGCGGGTCGGCATGCTCTACGTCGGTTTTCTCGAGGCGCCGTTCGCGGCCGCCAAGCGCGCCGCACTGGGAGTGGTGGTCGTACTTTTCGCGCTGGCCATGCTGGTCGCCGGCGTTTTTGCCTTTTTCTGGGCACGCCGGGTGTTTCGCCCGATCGAGCGCATGCATGCGGTGATGAGCGCGATCGAGCATGACGATGCGGATGCCCGGGTCGGCACGGTGAGTAGCGGCGACGAACTGGGCGACCTGGCGGCGCACTTCGACCGCTTGCTGGACCGCCTGCAGGCGCAGGCGGCGTCGCTCAAGCGCTGGGGCGAGGCGCTCGATGGCGAGGTGGCCAGGCGCACAGCCGAACTGGAACGGGCCGTGGCCGACCTCAAGGCGGCGCAATCGCAACTGGTGATGAACGAGAAACTGGCCGCGATTGGCCAGTTGACGGCCGGGGTGGCGCACGAAATCAACAATCCGGTGGCGGTGATCCAGGGCAATCTCGACGTCCTGCGCGACATCCTCGGGGCGGCCGCCAAACCGGTCGAGCCGGAGGTGCGCCTGATCCAGGAACAGGTGCATCGCATTCGCCTGATCGTCGCCAAGTTGCTGCAGTTCGCGCGGCCGCAGGAATACGTCGGCTATCTCGAACCGGTGGCGCCGGCCACATTGATCCAGGACAGCCTGGTGCTGGTAAGCCATTTGCTGAAACGCGGAACGATCAGCGTCGAGCAGCACCTCGATTCGGTACGCAACGTGCTGTGCAATCGCAACGAGTTGCAGCAGGTGCTGATCAACCTGATGGTCAATGCCATTCAGGCCATGCCTGACGGCGGCGTGCTGACACTGGCGGCCGAGGACTGGGACGATCTGGACATGCCGCTCGGCCTGCGGCTGGTGGTCGCCGACACCGGCCCAGGCCTGACCCCCGCCGAACGCGAGCGCCTGTTCAAGCCTTTCTATACGGCGCGGAAACCGGACGGTACCGGCCTCGGCCTGTGGGTCAGCCAGTCGCTGGTCGAACGCTACGGCGGGCGCATCACGGTCGACAGCGAAGCCGGGCGCGGCTCGCGTTTCAGCGTCTGGTTGCGTTCCGAGCCGCTGACCCAAGAGTTTGGTGCCTAGACAATCTCGCGGCCGCGTCACGTTCTTCGGCTACGATGTCGATCTCCAAATATTTCCAACGGAGAACAAACCTGAGCCTTCTCGACCAAGTCGCCGGTGCACTTTCAGAGTCGCAATCCGCCCCTAACGGCGACCTGCTCGCCACCATCATGCAACTGCTCAACGATCCCAAGCACGGCGGGCTGCCGGGGCTGATCCAGTCCTTCCAACACGGTGGTCTTGGCGAAGTCGTCAATTCATGGGTTTCCACCGGTCAGAATCTGCCGGTGTCGGCCGAACAAATCCAGTCGGTGCTGGGTGGCACCTCGTTGCATGATATTGCAGCGAAGCTGGGCATGTCGCCGGAACAGGCGGCCGGCAGTCTGGCCGAAATTCTGCCGCAGGCCGTGGATACGATGACGCCGAACGGTCAACTGCCGGAAGGTGGCGATCTGCTGGCGCAGAGCTTGAGCATGCTCAAGAAGGGCGGACTGTTCAGCTGATTTGCAACGGCGGCCGGCCCGCCTTGCTCACGCGGCGTTGCCGTCGTCGTCGAGAAAACGTTCGAGCAGGACATTGAGAAAGCGTCGGCCGCGCAGCGTCGGGGCGATGCGCTCCGGTTCGATGGTCAGCAGGCCGTCGGCCTCGGCGGCCCGCAGTTGCGGCAGGATGGTGCTCAGCGGCTGCGCGGTGCGCGCTTCGAAAAGCGCGGGCGGAAAGCCCTCGTGCAGGCGTAGCGCGTTCATCAGGAACTCGAAAGGCAACTGGCCGGCGGCGACTTCGTTCGCGGTCTGGACCGGGTTGCCGGAGCGGGTGTTATCGAGGTAGGCAGCCGGCTGTTTCCAGCGCATCTGGCGTAGCACGCGGTCGTGCAGCGTCAGCTTGGAATGCGCTCCGGCGCCGATGCCGAGATAGTCGCCGAAATGCCAGTAGTTCAGGTTGTGCCGGCATTGCCGGCCGGCACGCGCGAAGGCCGAGGTTTCGTAATTGGTGTACCCGGCAGCGGCAAGCCGCGCTTCGATGGCATCCTGCATATCGGCGCACAGGTCGCCCTCCGGCAGCTCGGGCGGGAAGGCGGCGAAGCGGGTGTTCGGCTCCAGCGTCAGCTGGTAGCAGGAAAGGTGGCCCGGTGAAAAACTCAGCGCAGTGTCGACGTCGGCCAGCGCTTGTTCGAGGGTCTGGCCGGGCAGGCCGTACATCAGGTCGAGATTGAATGCCTCGAAATGCTCGCCAGCCAGTTGCGCAGCGCGCTTGGCCTCGGCGGCACCATGAATGCGGCCAAGGGCTTTCAGGTGTTCATCGTTAAAGCTCTGGATGCCGAGCGACAGGCGATTGACGCCGGCCGCGCGAAAGCCGGCGAACTTTTCCGCCTCGACCGTGCCGGGGTTGGCCTCCAGCGTGATTTCCGCTTCCGGTGACAGCATGGCGAGCGCCCGGAAGGCGGCGATCAGTTCGTCGATGGCGGCTGGCGACAGCAGGCTGGGCGTGCCACCACCAAAGAAAACGCTGACCACCGGCCGCCCCCAAATCAGCGGCAGCGCCGATTGCAGGTCGGCAATCAGCGCGTCGACGTAGTCGCGCTCGGGAATCGCCCCGTTAGCCTCATGCGAGTTGAAATCGCAATACGGGCACTTCTGCACGCACCACGGCACATGCACGTAGAGCGCCAGCGGCGGCGAAACGCGGAATTCGAGGCCTGTTGCGGTCGACGGCTTTTTTTGGGCAAAAATGGGAATGCTGCGCGCCACCGGATTACAGCGCCGGCAGGCGGGCGATCAGTTGCTGCATGGCCTGGCCGCGATGCGAAACCCGGTTTTTGGTGTCAGCGTCGAGTTCGGCGGCCGTCTGCCCGAAGGCGGGCACGAAGAACAGCGGGTCATAGCCAAAACCACCGGCACCGCGCAGCGCCGGCAGAATCTCGCCATGCCATTCGCCTTCGGCGATCAGCGGCTGTGGGTCGTCCGCATGGCGCACCAGTACGATCAGCGAAACGAAGTGGGCGCGGCGGTCGGTCTTGTCGGCAAGTTCGGCGAGCAGCTTTTCGTTGTTGCGCGCATCCGATTTCGGCTCGTCGGCATAGCGTGCCGAATAAACGCCGGGCGCTCCGCCGAGGGCGGCAACACAGAGCCCGGAATCGTCGGCCAGCGCCGGCAGGCCGGACAGCTTTGAAGCATGGCGGGCCTTGGCCAATGCGTTCTCGACGAAGGTGCAGTGCGGCTCTTCGGCTTCCGGAATGCCCAGTTGCCCTTGCGGGATGACTTCAAAACCAAGCGGCGCCAGCAGCGCGCTCAGCTCCTTCATCTTCTTGGCGTTATTGGAGGCGAGGACGAGTTTTTTCATGCGGCGAGCGAAATTTCGCCGTGTTGCAGGCGGTTATCGTAAAGATCAGCAATCGGAAAGCACAGTTCGTAGTCGCCCCAGATCAGGTCGCCGTATTCCAGACGGTAGGCCGCAAAGCAGGCAGGTTCGAGAAAGCGCCGGATTGCCGGGTGGCGGGACGATGACAGGAAGGGGAGGAAATCCACCACCTGAATTTTGCCGTCGTTGAACGTCAGGCGTAGGCGATAGTCTCCGGTCGGAGAAATGTCGGTGATGGCGATAGGCATCATGTGAGCCTCCGGGCAATATTTTCGGAAGAGATCGCTTTGTGCAGTACGAAGAAATCGATCCACTTTTGGACTATTTCACCGGAAAAGTGTTCGACCAGCGTCTGGAAATCCCTCGCTTCCCTGTCTGTCAGCGGCAGCTTGCCACGAACACCGGTCAGACGGATTTCAGCCACCTTTCCATCCACGAGGATGAGCTCAGCCCGGCTTTCACGGTTTTCCTTGCGGCAATGGACATGAACCGGTTCGTGTTCATTGGCATAGAAAAAGACAACCAGCCCGAGGTATTCGTACAGCTTAGGCACTCAGCGCTGTCTCCTGAGCGGCGATCAATTGGCGGATGCCGGCTTCGGCGAGGTCGGTCAGCGTGTTCATCTGCGGTCGCGTAAAGGGTTCGCCTTCGGCCGTGCCCTGGATCTCGACGATGCCGCCGGCGCCGGTCATCACGACGTTCATGTCGGTGTCGCAGTCGGAGTCTTCCGGGTAGTCGAGGTCGAGCACTGGGGTGCCCTTGTAGATGCCGACCGAGACGGCGGCGACATGGTCGCGTACCGGGTTGGCGGGCAGCTTGCCGGCCTGCACCAGTTTTTCGCAGGCCTGGTAGAGGGCGACCCAGGCGCCGGTAATCGACGCGCAGCGGGTACCGCCATCGGCCTGCAGCACGTCACAGTCGAGCGTGATCTGGCGTTCGCCGAGGGCTTTCAGGTCGGTGACGGCGCGCAGGCTGCGGCCGATCAGGCGCTGAATTTCCTGGGTGCGGCCGGTCTGTTTGCCCTTGGCGGCTTCGCGCGAACTGCGCGTGTGCGTCGAGCGCGGCAGCATGCCGTATTCGGCAGTGACCCAGCCCTGGCCCTTGCCGCGCAGGAAGGGCGGCAGGTGTTCCTCGACGCTGGCGGTGCACAGCACGCGCGTGTCGCCCATTTCGATCAGTACCGAACCTTCGGCATGGCGGGTGAAGTTACAGGTCAGGCGTACCTGGCGGAGCTGGTCGGCCTGGCGTTGGCTGGGGCGCATGCTTATTGTCCTTGTTTTCTGGGGTTGAACTTGTCGATGGCGGCGCGGATTTCCTCGATCGCCTGTTCGATCTCGTCTTCGGAGAGGTCGCTCCTGTGCGCCGGGTCGCGACCGAATTCCTCGATGTGAGTGGCGATTTCGTCGAAGCGCATGGTTTGCGTCGAAACGCTGCTGCTGGCATCGTCGATGTAATTGTCTTCCCAGCGCACGGCAACCACCGACAGATTGTCGACGTGCGGGCCACCCCTGGTTTCGGCTTGGGTGAGCAGCATCGGCACCGCGTTTACGATATTGGCGCCGGTCAGGGCGGCAGCCATTTCGTCGCCGGGAACCTCGCCCCACAGGCCGTCGGTGCACAGCAGCACGATGTCGCCGTGCTGCAGCGGTGTCTTGCGCGAGAACTCGATCTCGGGCGGCGTCGGGCTGCCCAGGCAACTGTAGATCTTGTTGCGATCCGGATGAGTTGCGGCCAGGGCCTCCGAAATGAGGCCTTCCTCGAGCAGGATGCGGATGCGCGAATGATCCTTGGTCTGGGCGACCACCTTGCTGGCGCGCATCAGGAACAGGCGGGAATCGCCGGCGTGCGCCCAGTAGGCGATGTTGTCCTGGACGATGCAGGCGACGCAGGTGGTGCGCGGGGTGTCGTTCAGGCGGTGGCGCTCGGCGTAATCGAGAATCGCGTGGTGGGCGTTGGTCATGCCCTTCTGCAGGAAGCGGAAGGGGTCGGCCAGGGTCGGTCGGGCTTCGCGCTGGAAGCTGTCGGCCAGTGTCTGGACGGCGATCTGCGACGCAATCTCGCCGTAGTGGTGGCCGCCCATGCCGTCGGCGACGACCATCAGCAGCGCGTCGCGCGAGTAGCAGTAGCTGATTCGATCTTCATTGTTGGCGCGCCCTCCTTGGCGGCTTTCCTGGTAGATCGTGAATCTCATCGGTTAGCTTTCTTGTATTTGTCGACAAATCGGTTGAGCCAGTTCGGGCCTTCCTTCGGGGTCGGTGGCGTCACCGTCTCGACCAGCGCCTTTTGCAGCGCGAAGACGCTTTGCGGTCGATAGAAATGATTGAGATTGAGGCACCAGTCGATGATTTCGAGCAGGCGGTCGGAGTACTCGCCTTCCCAGCGCATCATGGCCGGCACCAGCGTGTCCTTGGTGTAGCGCTCGTTGGCGGCCTGCGGCGCGCTACCGGCGATGCAGGCGTACATCGAGGCGCCGACGCTGTAGATGTCGCTCCACGGCCCGAGGTCCTTGCGCGCGCCGTAGTGTTCGGGCGACGCGAAACCGGGGGTGTACATCGGCTTGAGCATCGGCTGGTCGGCCGACAGCGTCTGGCGCGCGGCGCCGAAGTCGATCAGTACTGGCGTGTTGTCGGCGCGCAGGTAAACGTTCGAGGGCTTGATGTCGAGATGCAGCAGCTTGTGCGAATGCACTTCGCGCAGGCCATTGAGCAGGCGGGTGAAGACGCCGCGAATGAAACGTTCGGTGACTTCGCCGCGATGGGTCTGGATGAATTCCTGCAGCGTGCGGCCGCGCTCGTACTCCATCACCATGTAAACGGTGTCGTTGGCGCGGAAGAAATTCAGCACGCGGATCACGTTGGGATGGGAGAGGCGCGCCAGCGCACGGCCTTCCTCGAAGAAGCACTTCATGCCGTAGCGGAAGGCGCTCTGATGATCGGCGGTGATCTGCGGCTTGATCTCGCCGTCGCCGCGCAGCGCGAGGCTGTTGGGCAGATACTCCTTGATCGCCACGCGGTTGCCTTCGCCGTCGGTCGCCAGGTAGACGATGGAAAACCCGCCGAGCGAAAGCTGGCGGGTGATGGTGTACTCCTCCAGCATGTGGCCGGCAGGCAGGGCGTGGTTGGCTTGTTGCGCCATTGATCTCGCGGTTATGATGCAGAACTTGAGCCATTGTCGGGCGAGTCGTCCGGCCTGTAAAGCTGGAGAGCACCAATAATGATAAGCAGCATGACCGGATATGCGGTGAAGA
>JAEUOH010000038.1 GCA_016790845.1 Dechloromonas sp. | reverse complement strand
TCGCGATCAGGCAGCGATTCTCGATGCCGCCGATCCGGAGGAGGCAGTGCAACGGCTGCTGGCCCGGTGCGAGATAGACGAAAGCCCGCCACACTGGCCTGTTGCGGTCGACAGCCAAAAATGGCCAAAAACCGAAATTTCACCGGCGCTGGTTGAGGAACTTGAAGCGCGCATGGAGCAACTCGACCCGGCAGCCAACATCTGCCTCGGCATGCGTTGCAGCGACTGCGGCCATACCTGGGACGCCTTCCTCGATGTCACCGCCTGCTTCTGGACCGAACTCTCGGCCCGTGCCCGCCAGTTGCTCGAAGCCGTACACCGACTGGCCAGCGCCTACGGTTGGCGCGAGGCAGACATTCTGAGCCTCAGCCCGGCTCGGCGGGCGGCTTACCTGAACATGGTCGGCTGACATGGCGATGCGCGGATTCCTCCACCAACTCGCCACTCGCAGCCTGGGCCTGGCCCCGGACATCCGCCCGCGCGCCGCACTGCCCTATGCAGCGCCACCCGAAGAACCGTCGGCTGGCGACGACAATCCGGTCGCGATGCCTGCCTCCGCAGCGGCATCGCCGAATTCGATTCACGACGCGTCGGCAAACATCGTCCGCCCGTCAGCGCAGCCGCTGCCCGGCGAGGTGGCCGCTCCGCCAGGCACGCGTTCCCCGGCGACACCCGCATCTGACCCGCTCGCCGCCAAACCGCTTGTACCGCCCGCGCCAGCCGACCGGCAACCGCCGCCGCATTTGGCGACGCCACCAGCCCCCGACCACACGCGGGTGGCCATGCCGGCGCCCATCGTCCACACGCCCGCTCGCCAAGAAACCACGCCGACGCCCGTTGCGCCGGCCATCAACCCACCCTCCAGCCCGCGCTCCGCGAGCCCCACCCCAGACCTGGCCAGCCTCGATCTCGAATCGTTGATTGCCCGTCTGGTTCGACCGGAACCGGCCACTGCCGCGCCCGAATCGCCTGCCAGCGCGCCGACCCGGACGGTGTCGCTCACCCAGTCCGCCAAGGCTGCCTTGCCACAGGCCCCATCCGTCGTAGCGAAGGCTTCGCCCGCCGACACCGAGCCGGCGCCGGAAGTCCATATCACCATCGGCCGCCTTGAAGTCAATCCGCCAGCCCGCCCGACACCGCCACCGGCACCCCGCCCGCGCGGCCCGGCGCCACTGTCGCTCGCCGACTATCTGGCGCGCCGCAACGGAGGCCGCCCATGAGCAATGCCCTGGCCATTGCCGGCGTCACTGCCGTCATCAAGGATCTGCTCGATTCCGGCCTGATCGACCACGCCATCACCGACACCCTTGGCGCTGGCGTCACGGTCACCACCCAGGCACCCGACACGGTCTCGCTCGATAGCCAGGTTGCCCCGCAACTCAACCTCTTCCTGCATCAGGTCACGCCCAATACCGCCTGGCGCAATGCCGCCCTGCCATCACGCGATGCCGGCGGCAATCGCATCAGCAACCCACCGCTGGCGCTTGACCTCCACTACCTGCTCACCGCCTACGGCCGCGCCGATCTGCAAGCCGAGGTACTGCTCGGCTACGCGCTGCAATTGCTGCACGAAAACCCCGTCCTGTCGCGCGACGCCATCCGCCGGGCACTCAACCCGGCTGTCGTCAGCGGCGCCATCCTGCCCACCGTCTATAAGAGCCTGCGCGGCGCCGACCTCGCCGAGCAGGTCGAGCTGCTGAAGATCACCCCGGCAGCGCTGGGCACCGAGGAAATGTCCCGCCTGTGGTCGGCCTTGCAGGCGCATTACCGGCCGACGGCGGCGTTCCAGGTTTCCGTTGTCCTGATCGAGTCGCGCAAGGCGGCACGCAGCGCCCCGCCGGTTCTCAGTCGCGGCGGCACCGATCCGGTTTCGCAGCGCGAGCGCGGCGTTCTCGCCTTCAGCGGCCTGACACCGCCGTTGCCGACGCTGGAAGCGGTGATCCCGGCCAACCAGCAGCCGGTCGCCGTGCCGGGCGGCGAAGTCACGCTGGAAGGCCATCACCTCGATGGCGTTGACCGCCAGGTGACGCTGAACCTCGCCGCGTTCCAGATCAGCCGCCGCGTTCCGATCAGCAAGGGCGGACCGAACGCCGCCACATTCACCGTGCCGAACGACCTGCCGGTCGGCCTCTATCGCGTCGAACTGTCGGTGCAACGCCTGGACGAAAGCCACCCGCGCAGCAGCAACCAGCTGCCGCTGGCGCTCGCTCCGCAACCCGTCCTGCCCCCGTTCAGCGCCACGCGCAACGGCAACACCGTCACGCTGGTGCTCGACGTGGCGCCACCGATCCGCCCCGGGCAAACCGTCACGCTGATCCTGGGCGAACGGGAAGTGGCAGCCGAGCCGATCACCGTCCAGGCCAGCCGCCTGACCTTCAAGGTGCTCGACGCCCCCGCCGCCGGTAGCAGCCTGCTCACCCGCCTGCGCGTCGATGGCTTCGAGAGCCCCATCGTCGACCGCACGGCGACGCCGCCCGCCTTCCTCGACCGCCGAATCGTGCTGCCATGAACGCTCCGCTGCCCCAGGACTGGACCATCGCCAACCAGCAACTGCTGGTCGCCGAGTTCAACCGGCTCAGCCAGCGGCTGCTCCCGACCGCCGACGGTCGCGGCGACCCGGCACCGGCTCTCGCCCAGGCCCGTCAGGCGCTGTCCGGCGACAGCGCCATCGACTGGCTGGCCCGGGCGTTCGGCCTCTCCGGCTTCGAGCGCGACGTGCTGCTGCTCTGTGCGGGCGTCGAGATGTGCGGCGAGCTCGCCCGTGCCTGCGCCCAGGCGCAGGGCGACCCCGGCCGTCCGTGGGTCAGCTTCAGCCTCGCCCTGAGCACGCTCGATGCACCGCACTGGAGCGCCCTGACCCCGCAACGCCCACTGCGCCGCTGGCGCCTGCTGGAAGTCGACACCAGCGCCGGCCTGAGCACCGGACGTCTGCGCATTGATGAGCGAGTTTTGCATTTCATCGGCGGCATCAACGAGCTCGACGCTCGCCTCGCGCACTTGCTGCGTCCGGCGCGCCGCCTGCCGCTGCAAGCCGCCGCGCATGCCAGTGCCCTGCAAACCCTGCTGGTTGCGGTCGACCGTCAAAACGAGGCAAAAATCGAATTGCCCGTCATCATCCTCGAAGGCGACGATCCGGCCGCGCAGGAAGACATCGCGGCGCGCGGCGCCGACGCGCTCTGCCTGCAATGCCTGGTGCTGCTCGCCGAAGACGTTCCCGGCAATGCCGAAGAGCGAGCTGCACTGGTCACCCTCTGGCAACGCGAAGCCACCCTGCTCGGTGCCGCCCTGCTGATTCTTGTCAGCGAACCCGCCTCGCCAGCCGGCGAGGCCGCGCGCACCCTGAGCGAAAGGATTTGCGGCCTCTGCCTTCTGGCCGCGCCGGTTGCCCCGGCGTTGAACGTCCCCTGCTTGCGCATCAGCGTCACCAAGCCCGACGGCAGCGACCGTCAGCAACTATGGATAGACGCCCTCGGCCCCGGCCAGGCGCAGCATGCCGCGCTGGAACTCGAACGCGCTGCCAGCCATTTCCGGCTCGGCAGCCGCGCCGTGCAGGACATCGCGCTATCACTGCAAGCTACGCCGGGCCCGCAACACAGCGAAACGGGCGCGCACCGCGCCTCACCGCTCTGGGAAAGCTGCCGCCGCGAAAGCCGGGGCGGGCTGGACAATCTCGCGCAACGTCTCGAAGCCACCGCCGACTGGGATAGCCTGGTCCTGCCGGAAGCCCAGCTCGCCGTGCTGCGCCAGATCGCCGCCCACCTGCGCCAGCGCTTCAAGGTGCAGGAACAATGGGGCTTTGCCGCCCGCAGCAGCCGGGGCCTTGGCCTGGCCACGCTGTTTGCCGGCGAAAGCGGAACCGGCAAAACACTGGCCGCCGAAGTGCTGGCCCACACGCTGCAACTCGATCTCTACCGCATCGACCTGTCGGCCGTCGTCAGCAAATACATCGGCGAGACCGAGAAGAACCTGCGCAAGGTTTTCGACGCCGCCGAAGACTGCGGCGCCATCCTGCTCTTCGACGAAGCCGACGCCCTGTTCGGCAAACGCACCGAGGTCAAGGACAGCCACGACCGCCATGCCAACATCGAAGTCAGCTACCTGCTGCAACGCATGGAGGCGTATCACGGGCTGGCGGTGCTCACCACCAACCTGAAAAGCAGCCTCGACCCCGCCTTCCTGCGCCGGTTGCGCTTCATCGTGCAGTTCCCATTCCCCGACCAGGCCCAGCGCCTGGCCCTCTGGCTGCGCGCTTTTCCAGCCGCCACACCGACTCGCGAGCTCGATTTCGACAAGCTTGCCCGTCTGTCGATGACCGGCGGCAGCATCCGCAATATCGCCCTCAACGCCGCCTACCTCGCAGCCGATGCCGGCGACCCGGTGACGATGGCCCACCTGCTCCAGGCGGCCCATGCGGAGGCGTCGAAAAACGAACGGCCGCTGGCCGATGCAGAAACGCGAGGCTGGGCATGAGCCGAAAAATACACCTCCACATCGACCACCTGAGCCTGCCCGGCTACACCCCGTCCGAACGCCGTGCGTTCATCGCTGCACTGGAACGCGAGTTGAGCAGCCGCATGGCGAGTGGATCGCTGGACACCATACAGGCTGCCAGCCTGAAGGCGTTGCACGCCAGTGCAGTCGATCTGCGCCCGGAGGGAGTGGCCAGAAGCGCGGTCACAAGCCTGAACCTTGGCCAAAAGCAACGCGGAGGCCGGACGTGAAACAATACAGCCCGGTCCGGCTAGCCGAGACGTCCAACTCCGCTTCATCCAAGCGGCCAGGTCGCGAGATGGACGCCGACCGCCGGGCGATCCACGCCTTCGATACCCTCGCCCAACCCGCATCGAAAAAAGCGCAGCACCGGCATCTGCCCGGTGACCTCAGCCTTGGCAGCCCATTCCCGGATACCGGCGGGCAAGTTGTCGCCCCGGCCCTGCGCGCGCCCTTCGAGCAGGCCTTCGGCCACGATTTCTCGCAGGTGCGGGTCTTTGCCAGCGGCGAAACCGCCAAAGCGGTTCGCGCAGCCGGCAGCCAGGCGATCACCTACGGCCCGAGCATTGCCATCGCCCCCGGCCATTGGGCGCCAGAAACCCCTACTGGCCGCGCCTTGCTCGCCCACGAACTGGGCCACGTTGTCCAGCAGGCCAGCGAAGGCAGCCCCCAGCTGGATCACAAGACGCTGGACGAGGAAATCGACGAGGAACTGAAAGCCAAGGTCAGCGACCCCAAGAGTCTCGATCCCAACAACGCTGAATACGCCCGGGCGCTACAGGGACACGGGCACGACATTACGCACAAAACCCAGACCGAACTGCTTCCCGAGCCCAAGGACCCGAAGGCCAAGGAAGCCTGGAAGCGCCAGTTCCAGAAAGCAGCGAACCTGGCCGACCGCATTCTCAAGGGCGGCCCGGATGTCGATCAAAAAGAAAACCGCGCCGAGCAGTTGGCCGCAGACCTCGCAAAAGCAGGCTTTGTCGACGAAGCAATGGCGCTGGCACCGCGAATCACCGACCCCGACCTGCGTAAATTCATCTACCTGGAAGCTCTCGGACACCCCGGCAAGCTGAGCGAAGCGCACGCTGCCAAAATCGCCCAGGATCAGGCAGCCAGTGCAACCAAGTGCAGCGACCATGCACTGCTGACGGCCCTCGGCGACGACGGCAAATACGCCGCGAAACTTGGCGGCGGCAAGGTCATCGCGGCACTCAAGCCTATCGTCAAGGCTTACGCCACCGACAAGAACCTGCCGGAAAAACTCGCGAACATCCTGCGCTTTTTCCCGGCCGCCCGTGCCGAATTTACTGATTGGATGATGGGCGACAAGGCCTTGCAGCCACTTCTTCGCACCGTAACCGAGAGCGGCTATTTCAATGAAGGGATGAAAGACAAGGACACGGATGCCGTCACGACGCCCAACGACGAAACGAAGGGCTGGGCCGTCGGCAACCGGCAGCGTCTGACGGTCGAAGACGTGATGGGGCTGCTGAATGCTGCCGGCACTGCCGTCACGGCGCCGGCAGCGCGCGACATCAATACGTTGAAAGCCTGGCTGGAAGCCAATACCGAAAACATCGGCGCCGCCCTCGCCAAGCAATACCCCGGCAATGCCGCCAAGGCGGAAGCCCTGTTTACGCAGATTGTCGAGGCTTTCACCTGGCACCTACCGCCGAGCAGCAAGGAAGATGTGGCGCCGGAGAAAAACGGCCACCTCACCGGCCTGAGTGCAGCCGGGCCGCAGAACAAGCAACTCAAGGTCGATTGTGACGTGCTCGCCACCTATGGCGTTCGCCTGCTCGTCGCCAGTGGCTTCACCCCCATCGGGTACATGGCGATCAAACCCAAGGACAAGAAACGGCTATCGCATGCCATGGCCCTGCTCAAACAAGGCAACAACTTCCGCGCCATCTCCAACAGCACCACCAAAGACCTTGGCGTCGTAACCAAGAACGACGCGCTTGAGTTGCTCCGCGACTTCGGGATCGACGAAGCCTACGACCCTAAAAATGAACTGAAATCCTACGACGTTTTCTACATGGACAGCGACGCCAAGGGCACGCTGCCGGATGCCATACTCAAGCAGGTGGTCGACGGCCCGGGGCACGACAAGGGGCTGAGCAAATGAGTCAATTGGCCGCCCCGGTTTCGATGCCGCCCGAGGCTCACGCTTGCCAACCGAAGACGGTTGCCTCAAACACCCGGCCTGGCCTGCAATCAACCCCCTCCCGGTTACCCAAAGAAGCGGCAATCCCCGGCTTGCAGACCACCGGCCAGCCCCTGCCAACAGTCTTGCGCAACGATTTCGAGCCCTTCTTCGGCCACAGCCTTTCCCGTATCCGCATCCACAACGACGACAGCGCCCACCTTGCCGCGACCCGCCTCGGCGCCGATGCCTTTGCCCACGGCTCGCACATCGCCTTCGCGGCCAATCGTTTCCGGCCCGAGACGGTGGGCGGGCGCCGCCTGCTGGCCCACGAACTGGCGCATGTCGTACAGCAAGGCATGCCTGTTGCGGTCGACACCGAAAAAAGGCCAAAAACCGAATCCTGGACGTTGCCGCCCTTAGCCGAGCAGCAGGCCGACAATGCCGCGCAGGCCTATCTGGCCGGCCGCGCAGGCCCGGGGCTGTCGCGCTTCGCTCCCGGAATTGCCTGCACGGTGAAAACCAATGGCGGCGAATTCGATACCGACGTCTATATTCCGACCAATGATGCCCCCAAAGCCCCAGCCAAGGGCGGCAGCACCATCGGCAAACGGGTCGGCGCGGCAATCAGGCTGCGCTTTACCCCCAACGATCTGGTGGAAGCCGACCTGATCGGCACGGTTCAGACCGTTCGGACGCTGATGTCCAAAACCCCTGGCGGCCCGGTCGACACCCTGAACCCGCCCACCGCGCATATGGGTTCCCGGGCATTGGTCAAGGGCGAAAGCGACCCCGGGCGCTTCATCGACCAGACCGACCTGGGCGGCAGCGGAAAACAATCCGCCCCCAATACCAGCCCGCTTTACGCCACCAACGCCCTGCAAGGCGCCATCCCCAAGAGTCTGACCGATGGCGTGCCGGCTCCGCAAACCACCGGAACGGGAAAGGGCTATGGCAAAGACACGTTCGGCGAACACGGCTACCGGAAGAAGAAGCCCGATGGTAGTTTTGAAGTCAAGAATGCCACGCTGGACGACAGGCCGGGCAGCACCATCGCGTTCAACAAGCAGGAATTTGAAATGAAGTTCGAGGTCGCCGCCCTCGCCCTTTCCGGCCCGATGGCGAACACCTATCTGGGCTCGGTGGAATGGGGCTGGAAGTGCGACGCCAGCGGCACCGCCACTGTCGAACCGGCTGCCATCAAACTGGTTTCGCCGGGGCTGCCGACCGGCGCCTTCGTCGATGCCGGCAAGAAATGGAATGCCGCCAAGACCGTCAAGGACCCCAAGAGCAATAAGACGCTCGACACCATCGATCTGCCCTTGCCGGCCAGCGCCACTGAAACCAGCAGCAAACCGGCCGGCGAACGCAGCACCGGCGAGATGCTGGTCGCCCTGGGATCGGTTAACAGCACGCTGACCACCGCCAAGGATGTAGACAAGAACGCCAAGACCCTGGAAAAAAATGCCATGCAGCAGGCGCTGAACACGCGCCAAGTCATCGTCGACGTCAAGGTCAACAAGACCGAGGACTGGACTGGCGCGGACGAGGTTTATGCACTGCTGAAAAGCGGCAGCAAGCGCGCCAGGACGCCCGTGAAAAACCTTAATGACGGGCAGTCCGGCCGATTCACGCTGCCCCTGCCTGCCCTGATGCCGGTCAATGGCCCGATCCACGTCCAGATCTACGACGAAGATCTGGGCACTTTCTTCGATCAGGACGACCTGATCGTCAATATGCCGTGGCAAGCCCCCTACGGCGCCATCCGCAACCCCCGCTCCCTCGACGGGGCCGATTACGACGTCCATGTGAGGTTCGACCAATGAGCGGCCCACTTTCTCCCAAACTGCTGCGTGGCGGGCTGATTCTCATTGACCCCGAAAGCGGCGCCGTGCAGCGCGTGATTTCGCTGCAATACAACCCGGAAACCCTGACCCGGACATTGCAGCCGCAAGCCACCGAACACAGTGGCCCGTTCTCCGAGCCATTGCGTCTCAAAGGCCCGCCGACCGAGACCTTCAAGCTCGATGCCGAAATCGACGCCACCGACCAGCTCGAATTTCCCGACCAGCACCCGAAGACTGTTTCCTCCGGCATCCACCCGCAACTGGCGGCGCTGGAAACCATCGTCTACCCGGAAAGCGACACGCTGATCCGCAACAACAACCTACTCAATCTCGGCACGCTGGAAATCGCCCCGACGGTGGCGCCGCTGACGCTTTTCGTGTGGAGCAAGGAGCGCGTGGTGCCGGTGCGCATCACCGATTTCTCGATCACCGAGGAGGCCTTCGACAGCGTGCTCAACCCGATTCGCGCCAAGGTCTCGCTTAGCCTTAAAGTCCTCCATGTCGGCGATCTCGGCTTCGGCGACAAGGGCGGACATCTTTACATGGTCTATCAGCAGCGCAAGGAACGCCTGGCGGCCGATGCCGGCCTGGGCAGTCTCGCATCGCTGGGATTGAGGGGACTGCCATGAGTATCGAACGCTTCCCCGCCAACAGCCGCTACAGCGGCATCGCCACCGCCGAACTCACGACGCCGGACGGCGAAAAGATCGTCTATCTGCGCCGCCGCTTCATCCCCGACCCGGCGACGCTGGTGCCGGTCGGCGAAGTCCAGGTGCAAGGCGGCGACCGGCTTGACCGGCTGGCGGCGACCAACCTTGGCGACCCGATCCAGTTCTGGCGCATCGCCGACGGCAACGGCGCCCAGGTGCCCAGCGATCTCGAATTCCCCGGCTCGACGCTACGCTTGACGCTGCCGGCCAGCCTCGGCGGCGGCAATGGTTTCAACAACGGAGGTGGCAGTGCTTAAGGGCATCCACCTCACCCTGCTGATCGGCCCCGGCGTGCCGATCCCGGCGCCCAAGCCGCTGATGGACGCGCTGGAAAGTGTCGAAGTGACTTCGGCCGCCGATACGGCCAGCGGCTTCCAGCTCAGTTTCGTG
>JAEUOH010000028.1 GCA_016790845.1 Dechloromonas sp. | reverse complement strand
CGGCGTTTTTTGCGGTCGACCGCAACAGGCGCTTGAAATCGGGCGGCAAGCCCCCACTTCACGAACATCAGCAATTCACATCAAGGAATAAATCATGGGCAAGATCATTGGCATCGACCTCGGCACCACCAACAGCTGCGTAGCCATCATGGAAGGCGGCTCGCCGAAGGTCATCGAAAATTCCGAAGGCGCGCGCACCACGCCGTCGATCATCGGCTACGCCGAGGACGGCGAGATCCTTTCCGGCGCCCCGGCCAAGCGCCAGGCGGTGACCAACCCGAAGAACACGCTGTACGCGGTCAAGCGCCTGATCGGCCGCCGCTTCGAAGAGAAGGAAGTGCAGAAGGACATCTCGCTGATGCCGTTCAAGATCGTCAAGGCCGACAACGGCGACGCCTGGGTTGAAGCGCGCGACAAGAAGATCGCCCCGCCGCAGGTTTCGGCCGAAGTGCTGCGCAAGATGAAGAAGACCGCCGAGGACTACCTCGGCGAGGAAGTCACCGAAGCCGTCATCACCGTGCCGGCTTACTTCAACGACAGCCAGCGCCAGGCCACCAAGGACGCCGGCCGCATCGCCGGTCTGGAAGTCAAGCGCATCATCAACGAGCCGACCGCAGCCGCACTGGCTTTCGGTATGGACAAGGTTGCCGGCAAGGACAAGAAGATCGCTGTGTATGACCTCGGCGGCGGCACGTTCGACATCTCCATCATCGAAATCGCCGACGTCGATGGTGAAAAGCAGTTCGAAGTGCTGGCCACCAACGGCGATACCTTCCTCGGTGGCGAAGACTTCGACCAGCGCCTGATCGACTACATCATCGAGGAATTCAAGAAGGAATCCGGCGTCGACCTGAAGAAGGACGTGCTGGCCCTGCAACGTCTGAAAGAAGCGGCCGAAAAGGCCAAGATCGAACTTTCCTCCAGCCAGCAGACCGAAATCAACCTGCCCTACATCACCGCCGACGCTTCCGGCCCCAAGCACCTGGCGATGAAGATCACCCGCGCCAAGTTCGAGTCGCTGGTAGACGAACTGATCGAGCGCACCGTCGCCCCCTGCCTGACCGCGCTCAAGGATGCCGGCTGCAAGGTCGGCGACATCGACGACGTGATCCTGGTCGGTGGCCAGTCGCGCATGCCGAAGGTGCAGGAAAAGGTCAAGGAAGTCTTCGGCAAGGAGCCGCGCAAGGACGTCAACCCGGATGAGGCCGTCGCCGTCGGCGCCGCCATCCAGGGCGGCGTGCTGCAGGGCGAAGTCAAGGACGTGCTGCTGCTCGACGTGACCCCGCTGTCGCTGGGTATCGAAACCCTGGGCGGCATCATGACCAAGCTGATCCAGAAGAACACGACGATTCCGACCAAGGCCTCGCAAGTCTTCTCGACCGCCGACGATAACCAGTCCGCCGTGACCATCCACGTGCTGCAGGGCGAACGCGAAGTGGCGACCGGTAACAAGAGCCTCGGCCAGTTCAACCTGGAAGGCATCCCGCCGGCCCCGCGTGGCACGCCGCAGATCGAAGTCATCTTCGACATCGATGCCAACGGCATCATGCACGTGACCGCCAAGGACAAGGCCACCGGCAAGGAAAACAAGATCACCATCAAGGCCAACTCGGGCTTGAGCGAGGCTGAAATCCAGGCCATGGTCAAGGATGCCGAGCTGCACGCCGAGGAAGACAAGAAGGTTCACGAATTGGCCGATGCCCGCAATCAGGCCGACGGCATGGTGCACATGGTCAAGAAGTCGCTGACCGAATACGGCGACAAGCTGGATGCCGCCGAAAAGGAAAGCATCGAAGCGGCGATCAAGGACGTCGAATCCGTGCTGCGCGATGGCGACAAGGACACCATCGTCGCCAAGACCGAAGCGCTGTCGGCCGCCGCCCAGAAGCTGGGTGAGAAGATGTACGCCCAGCAGCAGGCTGCAGGCGCCGCCCCTGGCGGCGATGCCGGCGCCCAGCAGGCCAAGAAGGACGAAGGCGATGTCGTCGATGCCGAGTTCACCGAGGTCAAGGACAAGAAGTAAATCCTGACGCAACCGCCCGGCGCCGAGCCTTCCGGAAACCTCCGGCGGCGCTCGGCGCCTTTGTCACTTGACGGGTAAGAAACATGTCAAAACGCGATTTTTACGAAATTCTCGGCGTCAACCGCGACGCCAGCGATGATGAGATCAAGAAGGCCTACCGCAAGCTGGCCATGAAGCATCACCCCGACCGCAACCCGGACAATCCGGCGGCCGAGGAGAAATTCAAGGAAGCCAAGGAAGCTTACGAAATCCTGTCGGACAGCCAGAAGCGCTCGGCCTATGACCAGTTCGGCCATGCTGGCGTCGATCCGCAGGCCGGCATGGGTGGCGGCGGGTTTGGTGGTGGCGGAGGATTCTCCGACGCCTTCGGCGGCATTTTCGACGAGATTTTCGGCGGCCGCGGCGGTGGTGGCGGCGGTCGTTCCAATGTCTATCGCGGCGCCGATCTGCGCTACAACCTCGAAATCACGCTCGAACAGGCGGCACACGGCACCGAAACCAAGATCCGTATTCCGACCATGGACGAATGCGAGGTCTGCCATGGTTCCGGCGCCAAGCCCGGCACCGAGCCCAAGACCTGTCCGACTTGCGGCGGTTCGGGCCAGGTGCGCCTGCAACAGGGTTTCTTCTCGATCCAGCAGACCTGCCACAAGTGCCACGGGACCGGCCGTTTCATCGCCGACCCGTGCAAGAACTGCGGTGGCGTCGGGCGCGTCAAGCAGCACAAGACGCTGTCGGTCAAGATTCCGGCCGGCGTTGATGAGGGTGATCGCATCCGGCTGGCCGGCGAAGGCGAACATGGCGTCAACGGCGGTCCGCCGGGCGATCTCTACGTGCAGATCCACCTCAAGCAGCACGCCGTGTTCACCCGCGACCACAACGACCTGCATTGCGAGATGCCCATTTCCTTCACCACCGCCGCCCTGGGTGGCGAAATCGAGATCCCGACACTGGACGGCGCCGCCAGCATCAAGATTCCCGGTGAAACGCAGACCGGACGCGTCTTCCGCCTGCGCGGCAAGGGCATCAAGGGCGTCCGTAGCCACACGCACGGCGACCTGATGTGCCATGTCGTGGTCGAAACTCCGGTGAACCTGACCGACCGCCAGAAGGAACTGCTGCGCGAACTGGAAGAATCCACCAGCCGCGACAACGGCGCCAAGCACAACCCCCGCGCCAAATCCTGGATGGACAAGGTCAAGGAATTCTTCGGCGACTGATTCCGCCGTGCTTTTCGGCACTTTTTGAACGTCGACCGCAGCAGGTGGTTTCCCCTGACCACCTGCCTGTTCCCCCCGTTACCTTTCGGCTGTTAGAATCTGCGCACCGACACAGGGGGAGGGGACACAATGCATTTTTTCAAGCAATTGCTTGCCGTAGCTGCCATCGCCGTTTCCACGATGGCTAACGCCGAGCCGGGCATCAGCGATACCAAGATCACGATTGGCATGTCCGGGCCGTTCTCCGGCACCAACGGCGCTTATGGGGTCGACATGCGCACGGTCATCCAGACCTACTTCGACCAGGTCAACAAGACCGGCGGCGTCAATGGCCGCAGACTGGAACTGGTAGCGCTTGACGATGGCTACGAAACGGATCGCACGGTGGCCAACACCAAGGCCCTGATCGACGAGAAGAACGCCTTTGCACTGCTCGCCTTCTACGGTTCCAGCCCGACCACGGAAGCGATGAACAAGGTCTTCGGCCCGGCCAAGGTGCCCCTGCTGGGCACCATCTCCGGCGCCGGCACCCTGCGCGAACCGATTTCCCAGAATCCGAACAGCCGCTACATGTTCAACGTGCGCGCCAGCTACGCGGACGAGACTGAAGCCATCGTCAATCAGCTGGTGTCGCTCGGCCTCAAGAACATTGCCGTTTTCTACCAAAACGACGGCTTTGGCAAATCCGGACTTGAAGGCGTGACGGTCGCGTTGAAGAAGCACAATCTCGCACCTTCCGTCGCCGCCACCGTCGAACGGAACTCGGTCGACGTCGCTGCCGCCGTCGACGCGATCTCCAAGGCAAAGCCACAGGCCGTTGTGATGGTGACGCTCTACAAGCCGACCACCGCCTTCGTCAAGGCAATGAAGAAAGCCAACCAGAGTCCGATGTTCATGACCCTGTCGCCGGTCGGTACCGAGCAACTGGTCGCCGAGCTCGGCCCGGAAGCGCGCGGCATCGGCATTTCCCAGGTCATGCCCTACCCGTGGAACGACATCGTTCCCATGGTGCGCGACTATCAGAAGCTGGTGGGCGGCAAAGGGGGTTATTCCTACTATGGCATCGAAGCCTACGCCATGGCCCGCACTCTGGTCGACGCGCTAAAGCGCATGGGCAAGGATCCGTCCCGCGAAAAACTGATGGCGGCCCTCGAAAGCACCAGCTTGGACATGGGCGGGTTGCGCGTTGCGTACAGCCCGACCAATCGCCAGGGTTCGCGCTTCGTGGAAATGACGGTCATCGGCCCGGGCGGCAAAGTGCTCAAATAAGGCCGGTTGCGGTCGACACGAAAAAACGGCCTGTTTTCGCAGGCCGTTTTTCATTTCCGGTTCAGTTTCAGGCGCGCCGCCAGGTCGTGCCCTGCGGGCTGTCGTCGAGCGCGATCCCGGCCGCTTTCAGTTCGTCGCGGATGCGGTCGGATTCGGCAAAGTTTTTCGCCTTCTTGGCCGCCGCCCGCTCGGCGATCATGCGCTCGATGGCCGCTTCGTCCAGCCCGCTGGCAGCCGCCGCGCCACCGCGCAGGTAGACCGCCGGCTCGCGTTCGAGCAACCCGATGACGCCGGCCAGCGCTTTTAGCAAGCCGGCCAGTTCGCCGCTACGCTGGCGATTGACCTCGCCGGCCAGCTCGAAGAGCACGGCAATCGCCCCGTGTGAGTCGAAATCCTCGTTCAGCGCCGCCGCGAAGCGCGCCGCGAAATCGTTGCTCCAGTCGATGTCGACCGCAACCGGCGGCACGTCGCGCAGTGCGAAGTAGAGGCTGTCCAGGCTGCGCTTGGCGTCGTCGAGGTGGGCATCCGAGTAATTCAGCGGGCTGCGGTAGTGAGCACGCAGGATGAAGAAGCGCACGACTTCGGCGTCGTAGGTTTCCAGCACGGTACGGATGGTGAAGAAGTTGCCCAGCGATTTCGACATCTTTTCGTTGTCGACCCGCACGAAGCCGTTGTGCATCCAGTAATTGACGAAGCTGCACTGGTGCGCGCCCTCGGATTGGGCGATTTCGTTTTCGTGGTGCGGAAACTGCAAATCCTGACCGCCGCCGTGAATGTCGAAATGATTGCCGAGCAGCTTCGAACTCATCGCCGAACACTCGATGTGCCAGCCCGGCCGTCCCTCGCCCCACGGCGACGCCCAGGCCGGCTCGCCCGGCTTGGCATGCTTCCACAGCACGAAATCGAGCGGATCGTCCTTTGCCGCATCGACTTCGACGCGCTCGCCGGCCCGCAGGTCGTCCAGCGACTTGCCCGACAGCTTGCCGTAGCCAGGGAACTTGCGCACCGCGTAATTGACGTCGCCATCGGTGGCCTTGTAAGCCAGCCCGCGCGTTTCCAGTTGGCCGATCAGGTCGAGCATTTCCGGTACGAATTCGGTCGCGCGCGGCTCGTGGTCGGGGCGCAGGACGCCCAGCGCATCGGCGTCCTCGTGCATGTAGGCGATGAAACGGTCGGTCAGTTGCTGGATCGTCTCGCCATTTTCGATGGCGCGCTTGATGATCTTGTCGTCGATGTCGGTGATGTTGCGGACGTAGGTCACGTCATAGCCGCTGGCCTTGAGCCAGCGATAGACCATGTCGAAGACGACCATGACCCGGGCGTGCCCGAGGTGGCAGTAGTCATAGACCGTCATGCCGCACACGTACATGCGCACCTTGCCGGGTTCGATGGGCGTGAAAAGCTGCTTTTCCCGTTTCAGGGAGTTATGGATTTTGAGCATCGGAGGGGGATTTCGCAACGTGGCCAGCCGCTCGTCGAACTTTGGAAAGGCTGGCGTTCTTGGTAGAATCGAACGATTGTAAACCTGCGCCGAGTATAACATAGCGATGACTTCCGCCCCCTTGCCACAGCCGCGTTTCCGGGCTTCGCCAACCTTGCGGGCCATCGTTGCCGGGCTGGCAATGGCTGTCGCCGTGCCGGTGTTTGCAGACAACCTGGGCGACGCCCAGCGCCTCATCAAACGCGGCGACTACGCCCAGGCGCTCGAAAGCGTCAACGCCCAGCTCGCCGAAACGCCCGACGAGGCCAAGGCCCGCTTTCTCAAGGGCGTGATCCTCACCGAAACGAACCAGACCGACGATGCCATCGCCGTCTTCACCAAGCTGACCGAGGACTACCCGGAAATGCCCGAGCCGTACAACAACCTGGCCGTGCTTTACGCCCGCCAGAAGCTGTACGACAAGGCGCGCATGGCACTGGAAATGGCGATCCAGGCCAACCCGTCGTATGTCGTCGCCTACGAAAACCTCGGCGACCTGCACGCCAAGCAGGCCAGCCAAGCCTATGCCAAGGCCGTGCAACTCGATGCCAATGGCAAGAGCGCCAAGCTCAAGCTGGCGCTCGCCAATGACCTGCTCAAGACGCCCGCCAAACCGGCCGGCCGCTGATCGAACCCTTTGCAAAGGATTGACCCGATGCTGAAACAGCTCTCCACCCTGGCCGCCGGCCTGCTCGTTTCCGTGGCTGCCTGGGCTGCACCTACCGTCGAAATGACGACCACGCTGGGCAAGATCACGCTGGAACTCAACGCCGAAAAGGCGCCGAAGACCGTCGAGATGTTCCTCTACAACGCCAAGCACGGTTTCTACGACGGCACCATCTTCCATCGCGTCATCAACGAATTCATGATCCAGGGCGGCGGTTTCAGCCCGGCCATGGAAGAAAAGAAAACCCTGACCCCGGCCTTGCAGAACGAGGCCGCCAACGGCCTGAAGAACGATCGCGGCACCATCGCCATGGCGCGCACGGCCGATCCGCATTCGGCCCGCGTCCAGTTCTTCATCAATCTGAAGGACAACGATTTCCTGAACCACAAGACCGCCGCCGACCCGCGTGGTTACGGCTATGCCGTTTTCGGCAAGGTCACTTCGGGCATGGATGTCGTCGACAAGATCGCCAAGGTGGCGACCGGCAACCAGGGCTTTTACGAAAACGTGCCGACGACGCCGGTCATCATCAAGAGCGTCAAAATCATCTCCGAGAAATAAGGAAACCCACCATGTCGCAAGTCAAGCTCACCACCAACCACGGTGCCATCACTCTCAAGCTCGATGCCGAAAAGGCACCGAAAACCGTCGCCAACTTCATCGCCTATGTCGAAGCCGGCCACTACAACAATACGATCTTCCATCGCGTGATCAAGAATTTCATGATCCAGGGTGGCGGCTTCGAGCCCAACATGAACCAGAAAGCAACCAAGGCGCCCGTCGAGAACGAAGCCGCCAACGGTCTCAAGAACAAGCGCGGCAGCATTGCCATGGCGCGCACCAACGATCCGCACTCGGCTACCGCCCAGTTTTTCATCAATACCGTCGACAACGATTTCCTCGACTTCAAGGCACCGTCCGGCCAGGGCTGGGGCTACTGCGTGTTCGGCGAAGTCACCGAAGGCCTGGACGTGGTCGACAAGATTCGCGCCGTGCGCACTGGCAATAAAGGCTTCCATCAGGACGTCCCGGTCGAGGAAGTGATCATCGAGAAAGCCGAGATCGTTTGATCCTCTTCATTTCCGATCTGCACCTGTCGCCCCGGTCACCCGGGGCGACTGCTTTGTTCCT
>JAEUOH010000283.1 GCA_016790845.1 Dechloromonas sp. | reverse complement strand
CGTTATCAACAGAATTGTTCCCGGTATAGTTAACTTAGGAATTTAATTTATGGTTCTTATCAAAAGCCTTAGAGACACGCTTCTGGCCCCGTTGCAGTCTGTGTCGGGAATCGTCGAACGTCGTCATACATTGCCGATACTCTCCAATGTGCTGCTGGAAAAGAAGGGCGACCGTCTGACGCTGTTGGCCACCGATATCGAGATCCAGATCACGACGAGTACGGAAGGCGCCACGGGCGACGGCGATGGAGCGGTAACGGTCGGCGCCCGCAAACTGCAGGAAATCCTGCGCTCGCTCTCCGATAATTCGGAAGTCAGCCTCGTTCTGGAAGACAAGCGCCTTCAGGTGCGCTCGGGCAAGAGCCGTTTCAGTCTGCAGACCCTGCCGGCCAACGATTTTCCGCGCATGACGATCAGCGAGGGCGACACAAAGCAATTTTCGATTTCGCAGAAGGCATTCCGCCAGTTGATCGCCAAGACGCAGTACGGCATGGCGGCGCAGGATGTCCGTTACTACCTGAATGGCCTGCTGTTGCTGGTTGAAGGCAAGGAACTGCGGGCGGTGGCCACCGATGGTCATCGTCTGGCCTTCGCCAGCGTCGAGATCGAAGCCGATCTGCCGCGCCAGGAAATGATCCTGCCACGCAAGACGGTACTCGAACTGAACCGCCTGCTGGTGGATACCGACGATGCGCTGAACATCACACTGGCCCCCAACCAGATTCGTTTTGCGTTTGGTTCGGTGGTGCTGGTTTCCAAGCTGATCGACGGCAAGTTCCCGGACTACGAGCGCGTTGTCCCGGCCACGTTGAAAAATCACATGACTGTGGCCCGCCAGACGCTGATGCAGGCGATGCAGCGCGCGGCGATCCTCACCAACGAGAAATTCCGTGGTGTACGTGTAGTCCTGAGCGAAAACAGCCTCAAGCTGATTGCCGCCAATGCCGAGCAGGAAGAAGCGCAGGAAGAAATCGAAGTCAATTACAGCGGTGACCCCATCGATGTCGGCTTCAACGTCGGTTATCTGCTGGATGTGCTGAACAACGTCCATGCCGACGAAATCCAGTGGAGTTTCAACGATGCCAATTCAAGCGCGCTGATTACCCTGCCGGGCAACGCGCGGTTCAAATACGTCGTCATGCCGATGCGCATTTGACCCCCTGATTTCAAATACAAGTTTCACGTGGAACACAAGTAA
>JAEUOH010000005.1 GCA_016790845.1 Dechloromonas sp. | reverse complement strand
TTGCGCCTGTTCCGCAACAATCGCTCTTATCCAGGCATCGTCGATTGGGTCAATGCGGCTTTCCCGAGCATCTTTCCGGCCGCCGACAGCCCGGAGGCCGGTGCCGTGCGCTACGCCGAATCGGCCGTCACCCGCCCAGCGCGCGCCGACAGCGGCGTCGTCGTACACCCCGTCATCGCCCGCGCAGGCAGCGACCCCGCCCGGGACGAAGCCTGCCGCGTGCTCGACATCATCCGCCAGACACGTGCTGCAGCACCGGAAGAAACAATTGCCGTGCTGGTGCGCGCCCGCAGCCATCTCGACGCCCTCGTCGCCGAAATTCGCCGCAGTTCGCCGGAACTTCGTTTTCAGGCGGTCGACATCGAAGGGCTGGACGGGCGCCAGCACGTACAGGATCTGCTCAGCCTGTTTCACGCCCTGCACCATCGTGCCGATCGCGTGCATTGGCTGGCCCTGCTGCGCGCGCCGTGGTCTGGCCTGACGCTGGCCGACCTGCACGCGCTGGCCGCCGACGACAGAAAACTGACGATCTGGCAGCTGATGCAGGACGACACCCGCCTCACCCGGCTCAGCGAGGACGGTCGGCAACGCCTGCGACATGTTCGCGGTGTCCTGCAACTCGCCTTCGCCGGGCGTGACCGCCAGCATCCCCGGCGCTGGCTGGAAGGCGTCTGGCTGATGCTGGGCGGCGCAAGCTGCCTGGAAGCGCCGGAAGCGCTCGACGATGTCGAGGCGTTCTTCGGACTGATCGATCGCCTGGTCGCGGCGCGCGACCTGAGCGCCGCGACGCTGGCTACCCACGCAGCCGAGCTTTATGCACCGGCCGACCCGCGTGGCGGCGCTTTGCAGATGATGACGGTGCACAAGGCCAAGGGCCTGGAATTCGATACCGTGATCGTGCCCGGCCTGCACCGCGCGACCGGCGGCAACGACAGCAGCCTGCTGCTCTGGGACGAAGTGGCCGGCGCCGATGGCCACGAACATCTGCTGGTCGCGCCGATGAAACAGAAAGGCGCCGACAACGGCGAGCCGACCGCCTACGATTGCCTGAAAAAGCTCGAAGGCGAACGCAGCGCACATGAAGACGAACGCCTGCTCTATGTTGCCGCCACGCGCGCCATTCGCGCCCTGCATCTGGTCGGCATCGCCACAGCCGACGAGGCGAAGGAGGACGGCCTGAAGCCACCGCCCGCCGGCACGCTGCTGAAACTGCTGTGGCCGGGCGTCGCGCAGCCGGCATTTGCCGCCGCACTGGCTGCCGCAAGCGATTCCTCGCCAACCATCGCCACGATCGACCCGGCCAGGTTCGTTCCGCCACTGCTGCGCCTGCGCCAGCCGGGCATGCCGGATGCGTTACGGGAAGCACCCGGTCGGCCATCTGCAGGCAGCAATCCCGTCGACCTCGATCTGGCAGTCGCCGGATTGGCGCTGGAGGCTTCAGTCGGCACCCTGGTTCACCGCTGCCTCGAACTGATCGCCAATGACGATCTCCAGGCCTGGACCAGCCAGCGCATACGCGGCCTGGCGCCCGCCTACCGGCGCTGGCTGGCGCAGGCCGGGCATGCGCCTGGCGATGCCGCCCACGGCGCCGATGTGGCAGTGGCTGCACTATGCCGCACGCTGGGTTCGCCGACCGGGCGCTGGCTGCTGGCGCAAACTGACGCGGCGGCAGCCGAGCAGGCGTGGACGAGCCAAACCACCGAAAACGGCGAGACGGTTGCGGTCAACCACGTCATCGACCGCACTTTCATCGCCGACGAATGCCGCTGGATCATTGACTACAAGACAGTCACGGCTCCCGCGGACAGTGACATCGACTCCTACCTGACAGCCAAAACGGCCGAATACCGGCCGCAATTGATGCGTTACGCC
>JAEUOH010000253.1 GCA_016790845.1 Dechloromonas sp. | reverse complement strand
GCAGCATCGCGTGAAAGGCGGTCGCGCGAGCCGAAGCGGGTTCGTTTCATGGGTTTTCCAGAAAATTCAAAGAATCAATTTTACCAGCCGGTAAAATCCGGCGTATCGCAATGCGCAAAATTCACCGAAGCCCGTTCTCATGCTGATCTTTCTCTCGCCCGCCAAATCGCTCGACTACAAGACCCCGCCGCATGTCGCGACGCATACGCAGCCGGCCTTTCTGAAACAGTCGGAAATCCTGATCAAGCAGTTGCGCAAGCTGTCGCCGGCCGATATTGCCAATCTGATGGATCTTTCCGACCCGCTGGCCTTGCTCAATTTCAACCGCTATGCCGACTGGAAGCTGCCCTTCACCCCGGAAAACGCCAAGCAGGCGGTGCTGGCTTTCGATGGCGATGTGTATGACGGGCTGAGTGCCAAGACGCTATCCGCCGACGACCTCGACTTCGCCCAGCAACACGTGCGAATCCTGTCCGGTCTCTACGGCATCCTCATGCCGCTCGACCTGATGCAGCCCTACCGGCTGGAGATGGGCACGAAATTCGCCAACAAGGCAGGCAAGGATCTCTACGAATTCTGGGGCGAGCGCCTGCTGAAGGCGATCAACGCGGAACTGGGCGAGATGGCGCGGCCTGTTGCGGTCAACCTCGCTTCCGAGGAATATTTCAAGGCTGCCGTCGGGCGCAAGATCAAGGGCGAAGTGATCCAGCCGGTATTTGAGGACTGGAAGAGCGGGCAATACAAGATCATCAGCTTCTATGCCAAGCGGGCGCGTGGCTTGATGACGCGCTATGCAGTGCTTAACCGGCTGAGAGATCCGGAAGGGCTGAAGGAATTCGAGGAAGATGGCTATGCCTTCGTGCCCGAGGTGTCGGAACGGCAGCGCTGGGTATTTCGGCGCCGCCAGTAATCAGAGGACGCTGCGCAGCGCGTCGCTGTTCCGGGATTGGCGGGATGTCCGGAAGAATTCGGGGCCGAAGGTGCTGAAATCGGATCGCGGCAGGCTTTGCAGTGCTTCGTCGTTATTGCTCAGATGTTCCTGCAGGATGCCCCACTGGTCGCGGAAATTCCTGCTCGGGCCGACGCGGGCCAGCAGGTAGGTGGAACCACTCTTGGTTTCGATGATGCGGAATCCGTTGATCGAATAGGCGGCGACGATCTGGCTGGTACGAATCTGGTGGCCATCCGGTACGGTCTTGTGACCGTAGACAGTGCCCGAAGCGACGGCGCCGATGGCGGTATTGAACAGGACGCCATGAATCCGTGTATTCGGGGAGGTTTCCGAAATGCGCCGCGC
>JAEUOH010000221.1 GCA_016790845.1 Dechloromonas sp. | reverse complement strand
GAAGTCGAATTCGCCGTTCATGATCAGGGTCGGCACCTTGATCTTGTGCAGGTTCGGCGTCAGTGGCTTGAACTCGACGAAGGATTCCATCAGGTTCTGCATTGCGTACCCGTCATTGCCGATGTAGCCGGCGCGCTTCATTGCCGGGATGCGTTCGCGATTGGCGGCGATCCAGGTCGAACTCATGTTCATCGGGTAGAGCATGCTTTGCAGGTAGGGCAGGCCGGCTTCGGCCAGCCCCTGCAACATCACCGCGCCGAGCAGGTCGAGCTGCGGCGTCAGCTCTGCAAAGGTGCTCATCGCCGTCAGGCTGTGCAGGCGATGTCCGTAGCGGATGGCGAAATCGAGGGCGATGATGCCGCCAAAGGAAATGCTGGCGAGATGTGTCTTCTCGATGGCCAACTGCTCTAGCAGATGGTCGAGCATGTCGGCGTGCATCGACAGTTTGATGTCGATGACCGGCTTCGACGAACGTCCTTGTCCGAGCATGTCGTAAGCCAGCACGCGGTAGCCGCGCGGCACGAAATAGTCGGCATAACTCTTCCACAGGTTGGCATTCTGGGTCAGGCCGTTGAGAAAGGTGATGACCGGCCGGCCGGGGTCACCGGTCAGCTCGTAATGCACCTGATGATGGCCGAATTGGACAGTTGGCATGGTGCTCCGCAGCAATTTTTGGTTGAGGAAAAAAGAATTGACCGGCTATTCAATGCGACTATTATGATGGCTCCGGTAGCGCAGTGACATGACCTGCGAAACAAAAATTCCAACAATGGAGGATCAAGACATGACAAGTAGCCCGCTGGGTTGCCGTGCTGTCGTGAACTGGCTGGCGTCGTTGTTGTTGACGCTTTCGCTGGTCTGCGCGGCGCATGCTCAACAAGCCGTCACCGAACGTTCGGCGGTCGCCGCGCTGGACAAGCTGAAGCAGACCTACGAGGTGAAGAACTTCCGCATCGGCGGCAAGTACGACCTCGCGAATCCCAAGGCCTGGGAAAACGGTGGCGAAGGCGGGACGACGCTCGAATCGCTTGGCGCCGCGCCGGCGCGGACGGCCTACATTGCGGTCGGCACCCCTAAACGAAACGAGAAGGGCGAGATCGTCAACGCGATCGTCATCAGTACCTTCTTCTCCGGCGATGCGACTGCGATGTACAACAGCTGGTATGCGGGTCAGTCCGGCAACGGCTTCGCCGGCGGCGCGCTGGTCGGCCCCGGGCTGATGTTCGACACCAATCGCTTCTATGTCGTCTTCCTCGACGGCCTCGGTTTGTGGGGCGCCTCCAAGCCTTCGGATGGCTTGGCGCGCAAGTTCCCGGTCTACAGCTACTACGACATGGTGCAACTGAACTACCGGATGCTGCGTGATCATTTGAAGATCGGCCAGGTCGTGCTGGCCACCGGTGTCTCGATGGGTGGCACCCAGTCGTACTACTGGGGCCTGATGTATCCCGACTTCGTCAAGGCCGTGATGCCGATCGGCGGTGCTTCGGCGACCGACGGCCCCGGTGGCCAGATCGCCGCGTGGACTTTCCAGCTGGCCAAGGCATCGCTGGAATCCGATCCGGTCTGGATCGAGACCAAGGCCGATTACTACAAGCTGCCCAAGGCCAAGCACCCGAACCAGGGCGTCGAGTTTCACTGGTCGCAGTTGCTGCTAACGGGCTTCGACCTGAGCTTCCGCCAGTCGCTGGGCTGGGACGAGGTCTCCAAGGAAGTCTTCACCTGGAACGACGACCCGCGCCTCGGCAAGAACATCGGTACCACCCTCAAGCGCATGGCAGGCCAGTTCGATGCAGTCGACCTGTGGTATCGCGATAC
>JAEUOH010000212.1 GCA_016790845.1 Dechloromonas sp. | reverse complement strand
GCCTTGAAGCCGAAATCGAGCAGCGCCCACGGCGCGTGTTCGCGCGAGCTGCCACAGCCGAAATTGGCGCGCGTCAGCAACACCTCGGCCCCTTGATAGCGCGGTTGATTCAACACGAAATTCGGATTCTTCGGGCGATTGCAATTGTCCTGGCCGGGCTGGCCGACATCCATATAGCGCCATTCGTCGAAAGCGTTCGGGCCGAAACCGGAACGCTTGATCGATTTAAGGAATTGCTTCGGAATGATGGCGTCGGTATCGACGTTGCTGCGGTCAAGCGGCGCGACCAAACCTTCGAGACGAACAAATTTTTCCATGGAGGTGCTTACCTGGTCGATTTCTGGATGGCCTCGCCACCCTTTTCGATGTCCTTGCCGATGCCGGCAATCGTATTGCAACCGCTAGCAATAACGAGGGCTGCTACGGTCAACACCAAAAAAATGCCATTTTTCATCAATGACTCCTTGCTCACAGAACGTCGCGAACATCGGCGAAGCGGCCGGCAATCGCCGCCGCCGCCGCCATTGCCGGGCTGACCAGGTGGGTGCGCCCGCCCGGCCCCTGACGACCTTCGAAATTGCGGTTCGAGGTCGAGGCGCAACGCTCACCCGGCTCCAGACGGTCGGCGTTCATCGCCAGGCACATCGAGCACCCCGGCTCGCGCCATTCGAAACCGGCGGCGATGAAAACCTTGTCCAGCCCTTCGGCCTCAGCCTGGCGCTTGACCAGGCCGGAACCCGGCACGGCCAGCGCCAGCTTGACGTTGGCAGCGACATGGCGGCCCTTGAGGACAGACGCCGCTTCGCGCAGATCCTCGATGCGCGAATTGGTGCACGAACCGATGAAAACCTTGTCGATGGAGATCTGCTTGATCGGCGTATTCGGATTCAGGCCCATGTAGTGCAGCGCGCGCTCCATGCCCTCGCGCTTCACGGGATCGGCCTGTTTGGCCGGATCAGGCACGACGGCATCGATGGCGACGACCATTTCCGGCGAGGTACCCCAAGTCACCTGCGGACGAATGTCCTCGGCGCGCAAGGTGACGACGCGGTCGAACTGGGCGCCGGCGTCTGAATGCAGCGTCCGCCAGTAGGCGACCGCCTTGTCCCAGGTTTCGCCCTGCGGCGAGAACGGGCGCCCCTTCAAATAATTGATCGTGGTGTCGTCGACCGCGACGAAGCCCATGCGCGCACC
>JAEUOH010000164.1 GCA_016790845.1 Dechloromonas sp. | reverse complement strand
CCGTCACCGACAGGCTCAAGCAACCTACCCGGAAGCAGCGCGGGCCACGCCCAAGCTTCCCTATTTGGTCTTGCTCCGGATGGGGTTTAGCGTGCCGTCGAACGTTGCCGCCGACGCGGTGAGCTCTTACCTCGCCGTTTCACCCTTACCGACCGGGGTTGCCCTCGGCAGGCGGTCTACTCTCTGTTCCACTTTCCGTTGCCTTGGGTCTTGCGACTTATAGCACCCAGCCGTTAGCTGGCATCCTGCCCTGTGGAGCCCGGACTTTCCTCCCGATGCCGCAGTTGCCTGCAAGCATCCAGCGATTGCCTGGCCGACTTTCCGGGGTCGATTATACGTGGCGCCGGGCTAGGGCGAACCTCGCGCACCGTGAAACCGCTAAACTCACGCTGGCGCAGGGGCATTCGTGGCATAGTCACCGCGCAACCAGAACAATTCAGGGGGGATTACCGTGTCAGCCAAGCCGGGCCTTGCTCAAGGCGCCTTGGGAACTTTCGAGTCTGCGGTGATGGGTGTCGCCGGTACTGCGCCGGCCTTCAGCGTGGCCGTCACCACAGCCACCATCGTGGCGGCCGTTGGCGTGCTTTCCGTGGGCAGCATTCTTTATTGCGGCCTGATCATGTTCGGGATCATGCTGGCCTTTTTCCACCTCTCCAAGATCACCCCGCATGCCGGCGCGGCGTATGCCTGGGTGGGCCACGTGTTCGGCCCGACCTGGGGTTTCTTCACCGGCTGGGGTCTGCTTGTGGCCTCAATTTTTTTCATGGTCTCGGCGACCATCCCGGCGGCCACTTCGACGCTGGTGCTGATGCGCCCCGAGGTCGTCGAGGACACGCGCTGGGTGACAGCTACCGCAGCGATCTGGTTGACGCTGATCACGCTGGTGGTGACGCGCGGCATCAAGCATTCCAGCTACGCCCAACTGGCGCTGACGGCCATTGAAACCGCCGTGGTCATCGCGCTGATCGTCGCCGCCTTTGTCGTATACGGCAGCCGCCCGGCGCACCCACCTTCGCTCATCTGGTTTTCGCCGTTTTCATTCACCCCGCAGCTCTTCGCCACCGGCGCGCTGACCGCGATCTTTTTCTACTGGGGCTGGGACGTGACCATGAACCTCAGCGAGGAAACGCACGCCGGCGACGGCACCGGCGCGCCTGCGGCGGCCCGTGGCGCCTTCTGGGCGATGGTGAACCTGATCCTGTTCTTCGTCATCATGATGATCGTGGTGCTGATCGTGCTGAGCGACGAGGAGATCGCCGAAGCAAATACCAACGTGCTGTACGCCATCGCCAACAAGCTCTTCCCCTACCCGTGGAACTACCTGGCCGTGCTGTCGACCATCCTGAGCACCGTCGGCACCATCGAAACGCAGTTGCTGCAATTCAGCCGCAGCATGTTCGCCATGGCCCGCGACGAGATGCTGCATCCACGCTATGCGACCATCCACCCGGAATGGCAGACCCCCTGGGTGGCGACCTTCGTGATCTGGTTTCTCGGCGTCGTGCTGCTGTTCGGTTCATCGTGGATGCCTTCGGTCAAATCCATCCTGGAAAGCTCCATCCTGGCTATCGGCCTGCAAATCTGTTTCTACATGAGCCTGACCGGCTTCGCCTGCGCCTGGCACTTCCGCAGCAAGCTGCGCCACGGCCTGTATGCCGCTTTCAGCTTCGTGCTTTGGCCGCTGCTCGCGGCGTTGTTCATGGTCTTCATCGGCGCCTACAGTGTGCCCACCTTCGACGATCTTACGGTGATCATGGGCGTCGGCGGCATCCTGACCGGGGCGATCCCGCTGCTGCTGGCGCGCCGTCGACGCGAAAGCCGCCCTCTCGGCAATTGAGGTTTTGTGGACTATGATGATTCCATTGACTCCGGAACGCCCCCGATGAACATGCGTCGAATCGCCGTCCTGCTCGCCATGCCGTTCGCCCTGGCCCATACGCCTGTGGCACAGGCGCAGACCTTGCCGGCGCAGTTGCTTCTGAACGCCGCAAGCTGGGCTTTCCAGAAAATGATGGAAGAGGCCGGCAAGCCCGCCGACCCTTACGCCGTCGGCAGCAG
>JAEUOH010000155.1 GCA_016790845.1 Dechloromonas sp. | reverse complement strand
AGCCGGTCTTCATCGGCGAAATCAAGGCCGACGGCCAGTTCAACGTGGTCTGGAAGTCCAAGGGCCCGATCCGCGCCCAGCCGTGGAGCCCGTTCATCGCCGGCAACGAGAACAAGAAGGACGCCCCGGAAGGCAAGTAATCCTGATTGTCTGTCAGTCGCACAGGACGGGGGCTTCGGCCCCCGTTTTTTTTCATCGTGCGCAGGCTGTGAAAATCGGCCTGTTTCGACGGTCGACCGCAACCGTCACGCAATCCGCCGCGTCGCCTCGCGCGCGCTGAGCGGCGACAGGCGACTTCCCATCGTCGCCACAAATTCGCGCACCGCTTGCGGATTCCACCGCGCGTAGTCGCGCAAGGCCCAGCCGATGGCCTTGCGGATGAAGAAATCGCTCTCCGGCGCCAGCGTTTCCGCGTAGCCGAAGAGCCGGTCAGTGTCAGTATCCAGCCGCCAGCCGAGTTGGTGGATCATAGCGATGCGCCGCACCCACAGGCAGTCGTGGCGCAGCGCGGCATCCATGACCATCTGCGCATCGGGGTCGATACCGCGCGCGGCGCGAACCACATCGCCGACAATGCCGGCCAGCCCATCGACGCTATCCCACCACGAATCGCGCTGCGCGAGCGCCAGCAGCGGTGCGATGGCGCTCAGGTCGAGCCGCCCGACGTGACGGGCCAGCAGGTCGCTGGCCGCGTAGCGATATTCGCGCTCGGGCAGCTCGTACAGCAGGCCTGCTGCGGTCAACAGCGATTTCTGGTCGAAATTCACCTTGAGCAGCGGCTTGAGCGCCGCGCGCCGAACCGGTGTCTGGATGCCGAGAAACGGAAAACTGTCGCGCATGTAGGCGCGCATGGGCACTGCCCGCGCCGGATCGGCGAGCGCCGCCAGCGCATCCCGAATCTGCCCGGCAAGCTGTTCCGGCGTCGTCGCGGCTTGGCTGGCGGTCATGCTCTCCCCGTTCAGCGCCGGGTCAGCAGCAACCCGCACTCAAGATGGTGCGTGTAGGGAAACTGGTCGAACACCGCCGCCGCGCTCACCGCGTGCGTGGCCTGCAAGGCGGCCACATTTTCCTGCAGGGTCTGTGGGTTGCAGGAGATGTACAGGATGTTGTCGAAACCGGCGACAAATTCGAGCGTCGTCGTATCCAGCCCGCTGCGCGGCGGATCGACGAAGACCGTCGAAAAACCGTAGCTGGCGAGGTCGATGTCCTTCATCCGCTTGAGCACCGTCCGGCCCGCCAGCGCATCGGCAATCTCCTCGCTGGAGGCGCGCACCAGCGCCAGGTTGTCGACCCGGTTGGCGGCCAGGTTGTACTGCGCGGCATGCACCGACGACTTGCTGAGTTCGGTAGCCAGCACCTTGCCGAACAGCGGCGCCAGCGCCATCGTGAAATTGCCGTTGCCGCAATACAGTTCCAGCAGGTCGCCGCCCAGGCTCGCCGCCTGCTTGCAAGCCCAGCCCAGCATCCGCCGGTTAACGCCGCCATTAGGCTGGGTGAAGCTGCCTTCGACCTGCTGATAGCGCAGGTGCCGGCCGTTCAGTTCGAATTCCTCCAGCAGCCAGTCGCGCTCCAGCACCACCTTCTGCCCCCGGCTGCGCCCGACGATCTGGATGCCCAACTCGGCAGCCAGATCGCGCGCCGCCAGTTCCCAGCCTTCGCCAAGGCGGCGATGGTAGATCAGCGTGACCATCAATTCGCCACTCAAGGTCGCCAGGAAGTCGGCCCGGAACAGCCCGCCGCGCAAGGTCTGGCTGGAGCGCAGACGCGCCTGCAGACGCGGCATCAACCCGCAGATCGATTCCGCAGCGACCGGAAAATCCTCGATCATCACCGGCCGCTTCGGGTTCTCCGGGTCGAACATCGCGTAGTGCAGATCGCCGTCCTGATGCCAGATGCGGAACTCGGCACGTAGCCGGTAATGCTCGGGGGCCGACGGAAAAACTTCGGGCTCTGGGATGGCGAACGGCGCAAAGGCGAGCCGGAACTGTGCGACCTTCTCGGCAAGCAAGGCGGGGTAATTGGCGGGATCGATGCGGGACAATGGCATGGATTGAAGGTCGGCAAGCCGGTTTCGGAACTGCTTCTTCCGAAGCCGAAATCAAAAAACTCAAGCCCCCGGATTCCGGGAACAAAGCGACGGCGGAATATACGCCCGTCTGCCGCTTTGCGGGTGAGTTTGGCAGCAATTTCCCGCCGAATGGGTGTAAATGGGTTTAAAAATGGAACCCCGCATTATTGGGTGTAAATGGGTGTACTATTGGTTTCATGATCCATTCCGAAACTCTCCAAATCACGCCGGAAATTCTGAATCTCATCGCCAGGATCGATGAATTCAAAGGCGCATGGCGCGCCTTGGGCACGCTGGCACCGGATCGGCTGTCGGCGCTACGCCGCGTCGCCACCATCGAGAGCATCGGTTCATCGACCCGGATCGAGGGCAGCAAACTTTCCGACCGGGAAGTCGAGCGCCTGCTCTCCAAGCTCCAGATCAAGTCGTTTGCGACCCGCGACGAACAGGAGGTCGCCGGCTACGCCGAGTTGATGGATCTGATCTTCAGCTCGTTCCAGGACATCCCGCTCAGCGAAAACCACATCAAGCAACTGCACCAGATTTTGCTCCAGTACAGCGAAAAGGATGACTGGCACCGGGGCAACTACAAGACCAATTCCAACAGCGTCGCCGCCTTCGACGAGAACGGCACTCAGATCGGCATCGTCTTTGAAACGGCCACGCCGTTCGATACCCCCCGCCTCATGAGCGAACTGGTGGAATGGGCCCGGCAGGAAATCGACAACAGGCAACTTCACCCCCTGTTGATTGTCGCCGTGTTCGTCGTCGTCTTTCTTGAAATACACCCCTTTCAGGACGGAAACGGCCGGCTCAGCCGTGCGCTGACCACGCTTCTGTTACTACAGGCAGGCTATGCCTATGTGCCCTACAGCTCGCTGGAAAGCGTGATCGAGTACAACAAGGAAGCCTACTATCTGGCGCTGCGTCAGACTCAGGGCAGCATCCGAGCCGACGCCCCCAATTGGCAACCCTGGCTGACATTTTTCCTCCGCGCCCTGTCAGAGCAGGTGAAGCGACTCGAAAAGAAGGTGGCACGCGAAAAGCTGGTCTTGGCGACCTTGCCGGAGCTTTCGTTGCAGATCGTCGAGTTCGTCCGCGAACACGGGCGCATCACCATCGGCGAAGCCATCAGTCTGACGGGCGCCAATCGCAATACGCTCAAGCAACATTTCCGGGGCTTGCTTGAGCGAGGCCACCTGGCGCTACGTGGTAGCGGTCGAGGTGCTTGGTATGAGTTGCGATAGTGGGTAAAACGTTCATGGCAAATAGACTTGAAGTTGCTGAAAAGCAGCCGGGATAACAGAGCGGCTTCATTGCCAATTGATATGCGATATGATTTGAGCGATCTATTTTACGCAGTGAAGACAACCCTGAATTCGTTCGGCTCAGACACCGTGAATACCAGCCTTGCATCTTTAGCAATATTCTGTTCGTTACTGGTGATGGTTCGGGCTGAACAACACCGTAAGTCAAGGCCAACCAATGCGGCTTAGCCCTACCCAGCAGTTAGGCGAGCCAATCAGTAAATTTAGATTTCGCTACGCCGCCTACTCTTTCAAGTGGGCAGTAGCATTCGCCATTCCGTTACTGCTATTGGTTTCGTTTCAACCCAATGTACTGCATTCGCAGGTACCGCTACTGATAATGGGACTGTACGTCGGTTTGCCTATTGGTTTCGGAATGGCGTTTCTTGCGACAATTGGCTTTGTCATTGGCGGCGTATTTGCCCACCGATTAGAAAGTAGTTCCTCTACCCATTGGTTATGGCCTCGCGTCAAGTTTTGTCTTTCGGTGCTGTTTCTCGCCCCGTTTATCGTTTTTGCTTTGTACTGGTTTGTCCGTGGTGTAATGAATTTTGAAGTTCAAGCAATTGCTCGCGGCGGCATTTGGCTTATCACCCCGCAGAGCGCCCCATTGTTTTTCTGGGTCAGTCTTTTTTGCTGGGCCGCCTTTGCCTTCGGCATTCCGGTCTACCTCTATCGTCACGGTAAGCGAATCTTCTGTAGCCCTTAGCCAGCTCTACTGACCAGCATTGGGGCAACGACCTT
>JAEUOH010000146.1 GCA_016790845.1 Dechloromonas sp. | reverse complement strand
CAATCGCCCGAAGAATCCGAATTTCGTGTTGAATCAACCGCGCTATCAAGGGGCCGAGGTGTTGCTGACGCGCGCCAATTTCGGCTGTGGCAGCTCGCGCGAACACGCGCCGTGGGCGCTGCTCGATTTCGGCTTCAAGGCGATCATCGCCGAATCGTTTGCCGACATCTTTTTCAACAACTGTTTCAAGAACGGCATTCTGCCCATCGTGCTGCCGGCAGGCGAAGTCGAGGCGCTGGTCCAGCAGGTCGAGGCGACGCCGGGTTACAAGCTGATCGTCGATTTGCCGTCGCAGGTGGTGGTACGCCCGGACGGGCATGCCATTCCGTTCCAGATCGATGCCTTCCGCAAGGAATGCTTGCTCAACGGCTGGGATGACATCGGTCTGACCCTGCGCCATGCCGAAAAAATCAGGGAATTCGAAGAAAAACGCCGAATCGACCAGCCCTGGCTGTTCGCATAACAAGGAGACGATATGAAGATTTGCATTCTCCCGGGTGACGGTATCGGCCCGGAAATTACCGCCGAGGCGGTGCGTGTACTGAAAGCGCTCGATCTCAAGTTCGAGATGGAAGAGGCGCTGCTGGGTGGCAGCGCGGTTGACGCGACCGGTGAGCCGTATCCCGAAGCGACCCGGAAGCTGGCTCGCGCCGCCGATGCCATTCTGCTCGGTGCCGTCGGCGGCCCGAAATGGGACACCCTGCCGCGCGAGCAACGCCCGGAGCGTGGCCTGCTCGGCATCCGCAAGGATCTGAACCTGTTTGCCAATCTGCGCCCGGCGATTCTCTATCCGGAACTGGCCAATGCCTCGACCCTGAAAGCGGAAGTGGTTGCCGGCCTCGACATCCTGATCATCCGCGAACTGACCGGCGATATCTACTTTGGTCAGCCGCGCGGCGTGCGTGAGGAAAACGGCGAGCGCGTCGGCTTCAACACCATGGTCTACAGCGAATCCGAAATCCGCCGCATCGGCCACGTCGCCTTCCAGGCGGCGCAGAAACGCAACAAGCGGCTGTGCTCGGTCGACAAGATGAACGTGCTCGAATGCACCCAGCTCTGGCGCGACGTGATGATCGAGATCGCCCACGACTACCCGGATGTCGAACTCAGCCACATGCTGGTAGACAACGCGGCGATGCAGTTGGTCAAGGCGCCAAAGCAATTCGACGTGATGGTAACCGGCAACATGTTCGGCGACATCCTGTCGGATGAGGCCTCGATGCTGACCGGTTCCATCGGCATGCTGCCGTCGGCCTCGCTCGACGAGAAGAACAAAGGCCTGTACGAGCCGTCGCATGGATCGGCGCCGGACATCGCCGGCAAGGGCATTGCCAATCCGCTGGCCACCATCCTGTCGGCCGCGATGATGCTGCGCTTCACTTTCGGGCTGGAAGCCGAGGCACTGCGCGTCGAAAATGCGGTCAAAAAAGTCTTGGCGCAGGGCTATCGTACTGGCGACATCTACGAGCGTGGCACCAACAAGGTCGGGACGAAGGAAATGGGCGACGCCGTACTGGCGGCGCTGGCGTAAACCGAACGACGGTTTCGAACGTTAAACAAAGATTAATTCGGAGAGAGAGTCATGAAGAAGGTTGGTCTGGTCGGTTGGCGTGGCATGGTCGGTTCCGTGCTGATGCAGCGCATGGTCGAGGAGGGCGATTTCGCCCATATCGATCCGGTTTATTTCTCGACGTCCGCCGCCGGCGGAAAGGCGCCGGTGTTCGGTGGCAAGGAGGCTTCGCTGCCGTTGCAGAACGCCTCGGATATCGAGGCGCTGAAGGCCTGTGAAATCGTCATCACCTGCCAGGGTGGCGACTACACCAAGGAAGTCTTTCCCAAGTTGCGCGCCACCGGCTGGAATGGCCACTGGATCGACGCTGCCTCGGCGCTGCGCATGGCCGACGACGCCGTGATCATCCTCGATCCGGTCAACATGAACGTGATCAAGGATGCGCTGGCCAAGGGCGGCAAGAACTGGATCGGCGGCAACTGTACGGTGTCGCTGATGCTGATGGGCCTCGGCGGCCTGTTCCAGAACGACCTGATCGAATGGGCGTCGTCGATGACCTATCAGGCCGCTTCCGGCGCCGGCGCGCAGAACATGCGCGAACTGATCGCGCAGATGGGTGCTATCCACTCGTCGGTGGCCGACCTGCTGGCCGATCCGGCTTCGGCCATCCTCGACATCGACCGCAAGGTTGCCGAGACCATTCGTTCCGATGCCTTCCCGAAGAAGAATTTCCGCAACACGCCGCTGGCCGGCTCGTTGATTCCGTGGATCGATGTGCCGGTCGACGGCGGTCAGTCCAAGGAAGAGTGGAAGGGCGGCGCCGAATGCAACAAGATTCTCGGCAAGCCGGCTTTCCGTTCACCGGGTTCGATTCCCATCGATGGCTTGTGCGTTCGAATCGGCGCCATGCGCTGCCACAGCCAAGCGCTGACCATCAAGCTGAAGAAGGACGTGCCGCTGGACGAAATTTCCGACATGCTGGCCAAGGCCAATCCGTGGGCCAAGGTCGTGCCGAACGATCGCGAGATCTCCGAGCGCGAACTGACCCCGGCCGCCGTCACCGGCACGCTGACCGTGCCGGTCGGTCGTTTGCACAAGATGGCGATGGGCCCGGAATACCTGGCGGCGTTCACCTGCGGCGACCAGTTGCTGTGGGGCGCTGCCGAGCCGTTGCGCCGCATGCTGCGTATCCTGCTCGATGCCTGACCGGCTAAGGCGTTCAAGAAAACCGGAGGCGACTCCGGTTTTTTTATGTTGGAAATATGCCAAAACGCGCTGTTTAGAAGCCAGCTTAGCTTGCATTGCTAAGTCCATGATGTTAATTTGAAACTCCCGAATTCAATGCTCAGTTCCCGGTGTGACAACATGACCAAGACAAACTTCAAGAAACGTGCTGTAGCGGTGGCTGTCGCCTCCTGTCTATCATTTGCCCCCTGGCTGGCCGAAGCCGCTGGATTGGGCAAGCTCACGGTGCTTTCCGGTCTTGGGCAGCCACTGCGTGCCGAGATCGAAATCAATGCCACGCGCACGGAGTTGGCCGGCATGTCGGCACGACTGGCTTCCCAGAAAGCCTTCCGTGAAGCCGGGATCGATTACGCGACAGCGCTCTACGATCTGCGTTTTGCGATCGACAAGCGCGCCAATGGCAGCGCCGTATTGAAGATCACTTCCTCGAATCCGGTTAACGATCCCTTCATGGATTTGCTGGTCGAACTGAGCTGGCCGGATGGCCCGGTCGTTCGCGAATATACCTTCTTGCTGGATCCCCCGGAGATTGCAGCTAAGGCTGCCGGGCGTCCGGTTTCTACTGCGGAAGCGCGGGTCGTAGACACCGTGCGTAGTGCGCCGGTCGCTGCAGGCCCAGCAGTTCGTTCCGAGGCGCCCAAGCCGTCGCTGGCGGCGCCAAAGGCTGCAGCAGAGCCGAGAAAGACTCAGGAGGCGGGAACTCACTTGGTTCAGCAAGGAGAAACCCTGCGGAAGATTGCCGGTGAGACGAAATACGAAGGGGTATCGCTGGAGCAGATGCTGGTCGGGTTGTACAAAAAGAATCCGGATGCCTTCATCGGTGACAACATCAATCGCCTGAAGGCGGGAGCAATTCTCAGCATCCCCGACAAGGCGGCGGTCGCGGCTGTTTCCGAAGCAGATGCGAAGCACGTCTATCAGGCACAGGCAAGCGATTGGAGCGCCTATCGCCAAAAACTGGCGGGTGCCGTGGCGCAGGGCCAGTCCAAGCCCGAAGATGCATCCCAAAGTGCGTCAGGCAAGATCACCGCCCGGGTCGACGAAAAGGCTACTTCCGCTGCTCCGTCCAAGGATCAGGTCAAGGTTTCCAAGGCGGAGATGCCGGGCAAGGGGGCTGCCGCAGGTAAATCGGCTCCTGCTGCGGAGGAGGATTTGATCGCCAAGGAGCGGGCTCTCAAGGAAGCCCAGGATCGTCTGGCGCAACTCGAAAAGAACGTCGGCGAGTTGCAGAAACTGGTCGACATGAAGACGCAGCGCTTGGCCGAACTGCAACAGCAGGCCTCGGGCAAGAAAGATGAAGTGAAGCCTTCGGAACTGGTGGCGGCCGCTGTCGAACCCGCCAAGCCGGCTGTGCCGGCTGAGCCGCCAAAGGTCGCTGAGCCGGCGCCGGCTCCGGCTGCCGAGCCGCCCAAGCCGGTGGAAGAGCCACCCAAGGTGGCCGAAGCCGCCAAACCGGCAGAACCGCCCAAGGCACCGGAGACGCCCAGGAAGGAGCCTGTGGCACCGGCTCCCGAGCCGGAGTCGGATTTCGATTTGTTGCCTTTGATTGGCGGTGGCGGCTTGATTGCGTTGCTTGCTGGCTTCTTCTTTATGCGGCGTCGGCGTTCCGAACCGGAGGCCCCGATGACGACGGCGGTTCCGGGGCCGGCGAGCCTGGGGCCGAACTCGGTCTTCCGGATGACCGGCGGCCAGAGTGTGGATACCGGCAACGTGCCGCTGCAGACCGGCGAATTCAGCCAGACCGGGCCCGGTACCATCGATACCGACGAAGTCGATCCGGTTGCAGAGGCCGATGTGTACATGGCCTATGGACGAGATGCCCAAGCCGAAGAAATCCTGATCGAAGCCTTGCGCAAAGATCCGCATCGTACGGCCATTCACGCCAAGCTTCTGGAAATCTATTCAAACCGCAAGAGCCTCAAGCAGTTCGACACCCTGGCCAGCGAGTTGTATGCGCAGACAGGCGGCGTTGGAACGGATTGGGAAAAGGTTGCGGCAATGGGTGTGGCGCTGGATCCCTCCAATCCGCTCTACGCTACCGGCAAGGCACCTGTGACAGCGGCGCCGGAAGCTGCTCCGGCGAAATCGCCAGCCGATGGCAACCGATCTACGGTGGTGATGCCTGGGGCATTGGGTGCGATGGCTGCAGCGACGGTCGCTGCAGCAGAGCAACTGGTTGTTCCGGAATTGCCGTCGGGCACGCCTGAAGACAGCGGTTCTGGCTCCGCAGAGGGTGACTATACCCAAACGGTCATGGACAAAGACGCCAGCTCGCTCGATTTCGACTTGGCTATACCTGAATCCAAGTCGGAAGCGACCGTTGAGCCTGAACCGGTGTCGCTGCCGGAGCTCGAAGCCCTCGATTTCGATCTTGGAACTCCTTCGCAGGAAACGGTAGGCCAGTCGGCTTCTTCCGACTTCGTCGACGTCGCACCCGTCGAAGCGGTCAACAACTTCGACGCGACTACCATTGTCGGCCTTGATGAAGCCGTGGCGCCGGAACCGGTGGCAATCGACTTCCAGCTCGACACTGCTGCGCCACTTTCGGATACCGTGGTCAATCCCGGGTTTGCTCAGGAAACGCCGAACGATCAGACGACGATTGTCGATGGCAGCCTCGGTACCGGGGCTGCACATGGCGGTAATGCGGACGATTTCGACATCAATCTCAGCGAATCGGTTTTCATCGGACAGCCGATGATGAACAGCGATTTCGACATGACCACGATCAATCTCGATCTGGCGGCCGAATCCGCTGACTCGACGCAAGTCCTCAATATTGTCGATGCCTCCGACAATTCCGATTCCGGGAGCGGACAAGGCGGTGACGAGGTGTCGACCAAGCTGGCACTTGCCAAGGCGTACGAAGAAATGGGCGATCATTCGCAGGCCCGTGAACTGCTTGAAGAAGTGATTGCCGAAGGCAACAACGAACTGGCTCAGCAGGCGCGGGACATGCTCGGCCGCTTGCGCGGGTAAAATCCGGTTTTTCGCAATGGCACATGGCCCCCGCGTGGGGCCATGTGCATTTTCGGGGCTGCCGTTGCATCCATCTTGTGCCTTGCTGGTTTGCCTGACGGCCATCGCCGTCATACAGTTTCTCGGCCATGTCGGGTTGGGCATGGTATTGCTGGTGCTACTGGCGCGCTTTGACTTGGTGTTTCCTCGCTGGTTGGTCTTACTGCGCCGCATGCGCTGGCTATTTCTGACGGTGTGGCTGATCCTGGCCTATGGCACGGCTGGCGAAGCCGTTCTTGACCTTGCCTGGCTGCCGACCCACGAGGGAATTGCCGAGGGGACCCTTCATGTGGCACGCCTGGCGCTGATGCTGGGCTGTCTGGCCTGGCTGTTTACGGCGCTCGGGAAAAACGGGCTGCAAGTCGCACTGGTATCGCTGTTGCGGCCGTTGTCGAGGCACGGCATTGCGACCGACCGCCTGGTAGTGAGACTGTCCCTGGTCATGGAAAATTTGCGGGAAGAGTTGCCAAAAGGCACATGGCGCCGCATGCTCGAGGGGCATGCGGAAACGGTCGATGGGCCGACCGTCCTACAAGTTGAAGTACCGGCCTGGCGCCGTACCGATTATGTTGTCTGCGTGTGTGTGCTGGTGTTCTCAATCGTTGCGATTTTCTTGGGGTAAGGGGTGACGGCCAACAGGATTGCCATCGGGCTGGAGTATTGCGGAACTGCCTTTCATGGCTGGCAGAGCCAGACCATGGGCGGCACCGTGCAGGATGCGCTGGAGTTCGCGCTGGGTGCGATTGCCGGTCAGCCCATCGGGGTTGTCTGTGCTGGGCGAACCGATGCCGGTGTTCACGCAACGCATCAGGTCGTGCATTTCGATGCGCCGGCCGAACGCCCGCTGAGTGCCTGGGTGCGCGGCGTGAACGCGCATTTGCCGGATGCGGTGGCGGTGCGCTGGGCGCAGCCTGTTGCCGAAGATTTTCATGCCCGCTTCAGCGCGCGCGGCCGGCGTTATCGCTATGTCCTGGTCAATCGTCCGCAGCGGGTTGGCCTGTGGCACGGCCGGGTCGGCTGGTATCACGGGCCGCTCGATCTGGTGGCGATGCGTGATGCTTGCGGTCGACTGCTCGGCGAGCACGATTTTTCGGCCTTCCGTGCTGCCGGGTGCCAGGCAAAGACCCCGGTCAAGTCGCTGTGGCGCGCCGAAGTCAGGCAATCGGGTTCGCTGTTCGTCTTCGATTTCGAGGCCAGCGCCTTTCTGCATCACATGGTGCGCAACCTGGTTGGCTCGCTGGTCTACATCGGCAAGGGTGTGCAGCCGCCGGGATGGATCGACGAACTGTTACGCATGCAGAATCGCCAGTTGGCGGCACCGACGTTTTCGCCGGCCGGCCTCTATTTTCGTGGCCCGATCTACGAACCGCATTGGGGCTTGCCCGATCCTGGCGATGATTTTCTCGATGGAATACTGACATGAAGACGCGCATCAAGATTTGTGGCCTGACTCGGGAGGAAGATGTCGACGCGGCGGTCGCGGCCGGCGCCGATGCGATCGGCTTCGTCTTCTTCCCGGCCAGTCCGCGTCACGTGACACCGCAACGGGTTGCCGAGTTGGCCCGGCGGATACCGCCCTTCGTCGAAGTCGTCGGTCTGTTCGTCAATGAGGCGCCAGCGGTCGTGCGAGCGGCCTGCGACCTCGTTCCCTTAAGTCTTTTACAGTTTCACGGCGATGAAGATGCCGCCTATTGCCGCCAGTTTTCCCGTCCCTATCTCAGGGCCGCGCGAGTGAGGCCGGGGCTTGATCTGGTAGAATTCGCCCGCGCGTTTCCCGATGCCCGGGGTCTGTTGCTGGATGCCTTCGTCGAAGGCTATGGCGGGGGTGGCCATGTCTTCGACTGGACGCTGATCCCGCCGCAGTTGCCAGGCTTTCTGGTGCTGTCCGGCGGGTTGACCGCAGCCAACGTCGGTGCGGCCATCGAGCGCGTGCGGCCGGTTGCGGTCGACGTCTCCTCGGGGGTGGAAATGGGCAAGGGCATCAAGGATCACGCGAAAATCGCCGCCTTCGTCGCGGCAGTACGGAAAGCCGATGAGTCAATATAACTT
>JAEUOH010000120.1 GCA_016790845.1 Dechloromonas sp. | reverse complement strand
AGCACGCGCATCCCCTGCCCGGCCAGTTCCTGCGCTTGGGCTTCGACAGCTTCGGTATCGACCGGCGCTATTGCGCCATTGGCGGTCAGTTGGCCCGTGCAAAGCGGCAGCAGGCGTTCAAGGGCGCCCTTGACGTAGATGACGCCGGCCCCGTCGTTGTCATGGGCGCTGGCCATGAATTGCCGGCTGGCATCGAAAGGCAGTTCATCGTGGCGCGGATACCGGGCGGTCAGCGTGTGTTCGTCCAACCCGCCTTTTCTTGCCGCGACCAGCAATGCGGCCTCGGTCGGATCGCCGGTGATTTTCCAGTGCCCACCTTCGTGGCGCAGGCTGGCGTCGTTGCACAGCGCGCCGGCCAGCAGGCATGCACGCAGCGCGCCGTCGATGGCGGCTGGCTGGCCGTCCAAGTCAATCCGGCCTTCCGGCTGGTAGCCTTGGCCGGCTACGGTAAACACGTGGCCGTCGGCAACGATGGCGCGCACGGTCATCGCGTTCTCGGTCAGCGTACCGGTCTTGTCGGAACAGATGACGGTGGTGCTGCCCAGTGTTTCGACCGCTGGCAGATGGCGAATGATGGCGCGCCGCCGGGCCATGCGGTCGACACCGATGGCGAGCGTGACGGTGATGGCGGCCGGCAGTCCTTCCGGAATGGCGCCGACGGCGAGCGCGACGGCGGCCATGAACATGTCGAAGGCCGACTCGCCGCGCGCCAGGCCGATGCCGAAGGTGAGCAGCGCCAGCCCGCCGATGGCCCACAGCAGCCAGGTCGAGAAGCGCGCCATCTTGCGCGTCAGCGGTGTCGCCAGATCAGGGGCGGCGGCCATCAGGTCGGCGATGCGGCCGGTTTCGGTGGCGTCGCCGGTGGCGGTGACCAGCCCGGTGCCTTGCCCGGCCACCACCGTGGTGCCGGCCCAGGCCATGTTGAGGCGTTCGGCGAGCGGCGTGTCAGCGGGCAGCGCCGCGCTGTGCTTGGCGACCGGCAGCGATTCGCCGGTGAGCAGCGAATCGTCGGTGTGCAGCTCCTTGCCGTGCAACAGCCGCAAGTCGGCCGGCAAGCGGTCGCCGGCGGCCAGCAGCACGATGTCGCCCGGCACCAGTTCATGCGCGGCGAGACGGCGGCGATGGCCGGCGCGGCGCACGGTGACCGGCATGGCGACGCTTTTGGCCAGCGCCGCCAGCGCGCCTTCGGCCCGCGCTTCCTGCCAGTAGCCGATGCCGGCATTGACCAACACGACACCGAGAATGACGCTGGCGTCCACCCACTCGCCGAGCCCGGCAGTTATGCAGCCAGCGGCGATCAGCACGAGTACCAGCGGTTGTTTCAATTGCTCGGCGAAGCGCCGCCAGGCCGGCTTGCCGGGCCGTTCGCTGAGCCGGTTGGGGCCGTGGGCGAGCAGGCGTTCGGCCGCTTCCGTATCGCTCAGGCCGGCGTTACGGCTGACGCCAAGGCGCGCGGCGGCCGCTTCCGCGTCCAGCGCGTGCCAGCTTACTGGCGGCGGCTGCTGAGGAGCAGGAACGGCAGGGTCAGGAAGGGCCATAGGGTTGCCACCCAGCGGGTCAGACCGTTGAAATTGAGGAAGTGCCCCTGCCGCCAGACGGCGAGCGCAGCGGCCGAATACGGGTTGGGCGGCGCCAGATTGACGAGGATGGCGCCGGCCATCAGGGCCAGCGCGGCGAGTAGCAGGCGGGCAGTGGCCGGTAGGGCGATGGCGATGGCCAAGCTGCCAGCGGCCAGCAGCAGGCCCATCTGCGCACCCGGCGTCAGCCAGGTGAAGGCGTCGCCGGGGCCGACCAGGATCGCGGTGGCCAGCGTGCGCACGATCAGGCCGAGCAATAGAAAGAGTGGTACGACCAGATAGGCCTGGGCCAGCCGCGCGCACAGCAGGCGGACGATCAATCCCACCGCCAGTGCGTTGAAGGCGGTGATGCTGGCCTCGATCAGCACGAAGCTTTCGGCGGCGAAAGGTACGGCGCCGCCCAGTCCGAGCATCTGGCGCAGGTCGCCGGCACCAAAGAGCAGGGTTTCCGGCGACAGCGGGATCAGCAGCCACAGACCGAGCAGCGTGAGCCCGAGTTCGGCGTGGGGAATGGGTGCAATGAGGCGGCTCTGCCAGGCGGCAATGCGGTTGAAGATGCGCGGCCCGACAAACTGGGCCAGGATGGCGCCGAGCAGGCTCCCGAGTGCGTTGCAGGCGAGGTCGACGTTGGACGGCACGCGTGACGGCAGCCAGTTCTGCACGGTTTCCAGCCCGAAGCTGACTGCCGTGCCAAGCATCACCGCCAGGATAGGCGGCGTGTAGCGGCCCGGCAGGCGGTGGAGCGCCAGCGTCAGGAAGAAGCCGAGCGGCAGATAGACCGCGACGTTGGCGACCAGGTCGAAGGCCGTCCAGTAGCGCGGCCAGCCGCCTTCGAGAAAGGCAAGGGGCGAAATCCCCTTGTCCAGCCACCCGGAAAAGGGATGCAGGCTGCCATACACGACCAGGCCGAGCCAGGCCAGCGCGAGGTAACGGGCAAGAAGAACCGGGCCACGGGTATCCATGGCCTGATTGTACTAGGGCGGACTCGCAGTTAGCGACGCAGTCCCGCCTGCTACTGCGAGCACGTCCTAGTGGTGATGCGGGCGTTCGGCCGCGTGGTGGGTTTCGGCGGCAGCGCGGTGGTGCAGCGCGGCGTGGATGTCCTCGGGCGGTGTTGTGTGGCCGACCCGTTGAGGCAGCAGCGAACCGGCGGCCATGCCGAGCATGCTGACGCCCAGTCCGATCAACTGTGGCGGCACCAGGCTCTCCTCGCCGACCATTACCTCGACCAGAATCCACGAAGCGAGGCCGCCGAAGATCGCCGCCAGCGCGCCCTGCGTCGTCGCGCGCTTCCAGAAGGCGCCGGCGAAGAGCGGCACGAAGGCGCCGGCGAGCGTGACCTTGTAGGCATTCTCGACCATCTTGAAGATGCTGGCGTTCGACCACAGCGCGAAGCCGAGCACGATGCAGGCGAAGCAGACGATGGTGATGCGCATCAGGCGCAGGAAGGCGTGGTCGCCCATGCCGGGAAAGAAACCGCGAAGGATGTTCTCGGAAAAGGCGACCGACGGCGCCAGCAGCGTCGCCGACGAGCAACTCATGATCGCGGCGAGCACGGCGCCGAAGAAGATGACCTGGGCGAAGAGAGGCGTTCGCGTCAGCACCAGGGTCGGCAGGACGCGCTGGTGATCCGTCTGTACCATCTCGTTGAAAATGGCCGGATCGATCAGCGTCGCCGAATAGGCGATGAACATCGGCACGAAGCAGAAGCAGAAGTAAACTGAGGCGCCGATCACCGATCCCCAGATCGCGATCTTGGCCGTACGCGCCGAGGTGATGCGCTGGAAGACGTCCTGTTGCGGCACCGAGCCGAGCATCATGGTGATCCACGCGCCAAGGAAAGTCAGCCACTGCCAGGGGTCGGCCTCGGGAAAGAACTCGAACTTGCCCGCTGCGGCGGCGTGTTCGATCACCGGCATGACGCCGCCGGTACTGCCCGAGATGAACCAGGCAATGAACAGCATGCCGCCCATGATGACGCCCATCTGGACGAAATCCAGGATCGCCACCGAAAGCATGCCGCCAAGTGTCGTGTAGGTCAGCACGATGGCGGTACCGAGAAACATGCCGGCTGTCTGGCTGATGGCACCGTCGGTGATGACCGAGAAGATCAGGCCGAGCGCCTTGATCTGCGCCGCCACCCAGCCGAGGTAGGCGGCCACGATGCAGATCGTCGTCAGCACTTCCACAGTGCGGTTGTAGCGCAGGCGGAAGTAGTCGCCCAGCGTCAGGATGTTCAGCTTGTACAGCTTGTGGGCGAAAAAGAAGCCGGCGATGATCAGGCACATCGAAGCCCCGAAGGGATCGGCGACGACGCCACGCAGGCCTTCCTTGACGAAAGTCGCGGAGACCCCGAACACTGCCTCGGCGCCGAACCAGGTCGCGAACACGGTGGCGGTGACCACCGGCAACGGCAGATGACGGCCGGCGACCGCGAAGTCCTTGGCGGTGTGCACCCGGGTGGCGGCGTAGAGGCCGATGCCGATTGACAGCATCAGGTAGAGAACGACGAACCAGATCAGCATGCCGGGCCGCACGGAGGCAAGAGGTTGAAAACGCGGGAATTATAAGGTTATTGCGTTGCAGCAGCGAAGCCGGCCACCACCAATCGCGCCACTGTGCCGGCGCGATCGCCATCCTGTTGCGGTCGACACCTTGAAAACGGCCAAATTCAATATCCGCCGCGCTTGCCAATATGCCTGATTCGATATACTGTATTTATGAACAGTATTCGGCGGCGGCAATCCTGTTTCCGCCATTGGCCCGGTTTCTCGATTCTTCCGCAGCAATTTCTATTCCATCTCCGGCCCCTGTGCCATAATCCCGTCAAATTTCCGAGGTATCGCAATGGACGACAACAAGGCGAAAGCGCTGACAGCAGCACTGCAGCAGATCGAAAAGCAGTTCGGCAAGGGTTCCATCATGAAGATGGGCGATGCCGACATCGACGAAGGCATCCAGGTCGTTTCGACCGGCTCGCTTGGCCTCGACATCGCGCTGGGCGTCGGGGGCCTGCCGCGTGGCCGCGTCGTCGAAATCTATGGTCCGGAATCCTCAGGCAAGACCACGCTCTGTCTGCAGGTCATCGCCGAAATGCAGAAACTGGGTGGCGTTGCCGCCTTCATCGATGCCGAACACGCGCTCGATCCGCAATACGCCCAGAAACTCGGGGTCAATGTCGGCGACCTGCTGATCTCGCAACCGGATACCGGCGAACAGGCCCTGGAAATCTCCGACATGCTGGTGCGTTCCGGTTCGGTCGACATCATCGTCATCGACTCGGTCGCCGCCCTCACGCCGCGTGCCGAAATCGAAGGCGAAATGGGCGACCAGATGGTCGGTCTGCACGCCCGCCTGATGTCGCAGGCCCTGCGCAAGCTGACCGCCAACATCAAGAAGACCAACACCTTGGTCATCTTCATCAACCAGATCCGCATGAAGATCGGCGTCATGTTCGGCTCGCCGGAAACCACCACCGGCGGC
>JAEUOH010000116.1 GCA_016790845.1 Dechloromonas sp. | reverse complement strand
CCTTTTCCGACCCGGGCAGTCAAGGGACGCCTGTAGAACATAGAAAGGATTAACCATGCGTCACCGTTTGGGACTTCGCAAACTCAACCGTACCAGCAGCCATCGCCTGGCGATGCTGCGCAACATGACCGTTTCCCTGCTTCGTCACGAGGCCATCAAGACAACTGTGCCGAAGGCCAAGGAACTGCGTCGCGTCGTCGAACCGATGATTACCCTCGGCAAGACGCCGACCCTGGCCAACAAGCGCTTGGCTTTTGATCGCCTGCGTGATCGCGATATCGTCGTCAAGCTGTTCGCCGAAATCGGTCCGCGTTATGCCACCCGCCCGGGCGGCTATCTGCGCATCCTCAAGTGCGGCTTCCGCAACGGCGACAATGCGCCGATGGCGTTTGTCGAACTGGTGGATCGCCCGGAACCGACTGAAGCCGTCGAGGTCGATGAAGGCGTTGCCGAGTAAGCGATCAGAAACAAGAAAAAAGGCCGGGAACTCCCGGCCTTTTTTTTAGTGCTGTAGTATCTTTGCCAGGAACTGCTGTGCCCGTTCTGAGCGCGGAGTACCGAAGAAATCCTCCTTTTTGGCATCCTCGACGATCTTTCCCTGATCCATGAAGATGACCCGGTTGGCGACCTTGCGCGCGAAACCCATTTCATGCGTTACGCACATCATGGTCATGCCTTCCCGTGCGAGTTCGACCATGACGTCTAGAACCTCGTTGATCATCTCGGGATCGAGCGCCGAGGTGGGTTCGTCGAATAGCATGCAGATCGGGTCCATGGCCAGCGCACGAGCGATCGCTACGCGCTGCTGCTGGCCGCCGGAAAGTTGCCCGGGAAACTTATGAGCGTGCGCCTTAAGGCCGACACGGTCGAGCAGTTTGAGACCTTTTTCGTTGGCCTCGTCCTTCTTCCGCCCAAGCACCTTGATTTGACCGATGGTCAGGTTTTCAGCGATGCTCATGTGCGGGAATAATTCGAAGTGCTGGAATACCATGCCGACGTGGGAGCGCAGCTTCGGCAGATTGGTTGTGGAGGCGCCAACCGAAGTTCCCTTAACCAGGATTTCACCCTGTTGAAAAGGCTCAAGGCCGTTGACGCACTTGATCAGTGTCGATTTCCCGGAGCCCGATGGCCCGCAGACAACGATGACCTCGCCCTTTTCGACCTGCGTGGTGCAATCGGTCAATACCTGAAAATCGCCGTACCACTTCCCGACGTTCTTGATTTCGATCATGGGCATGTTGGGTCCTGACCTAACGGATGATGGCGATGCGTCTTTGCAACTGCTTGACGAGCATCGACAGGCTGAAACAAATGATGAAATAGACAGCTGCCGCGACCAGATAGGTCTCAACCGGGCGATTGAAATTCTTCCCGGCGACCTCGAATCCCTTGAGCAGGTCGTAGGCGCCAATTGCGTACACCAGGGACGTGTCCTGGAACAGGATGATGGTTTGGGTGAGCAGGACTGGCAGCATGTTGCGGAAGGCCTGCGGAAGAACTACCTCGCGCATTGTCTGGCCATAGGTCATGCCTAGAGCGTAGCCGGCCGCAACCTGTCCCTTAGGGATGCTCTGGATGCCGGCCCTCATGATCTCGGAGTAGTAAGCCGCCTCGAATAGCGTGAAAGTGATCATGGCCGACGTCTCCGCCCCCAGTGGGCGGCCCGTGATGAGGGGGATGAGCAGGAAGAACCAAAGGATGACCATGACCAGCGGGATACTGCGCATGGTGTTGACGTAGGCGGCTGCCGGCATGACAAGCCAAGGTTTGCTTGACAGCCGCATCAGCGCGAGAAGGGTGCCGAGGGCTATGCCGCCAAGCATGGCGAAGACCGTGAGCTGAACCGAGAACAGGAAGCCTTTGAGGACGTAGCTGGACAGTACCGTGGGTGAGAGAAAGGCGAAGTCGAGGTTCAACATCACTTGCCCCCAGCCGCAATCAGTCCTGGTACCTGGACGCGTTGCTCAATGAAGTGCAGGACACGGTTGATTGCGAATGCGGTGATGAAGTAAAGGGCAGTGACCCCAAGATAGATCTCGATCCCGCGTGAAGTTTCCTCCTGCGCCTGCAGCGCGAACAGCGTCAGTTCCGAAATGCTCACCGCGAAGGCGACCGACGAATTCTTGACGATGTTCATCGATTCGCTCGTAAGCGGCGGGATGATAATGCGGAAGGCCATCGGAAGCAGCACGTAGCGATACGTCTGCGGCAGCGTGAAGCCGATGGCCTGTGCCGCCATGCGCTGGCCACGCGGAAGTGACTGGATGCCGGCACGCACCTGTTCAGAAATCCGTGCCGATGTGAATAGCCCGAGTGCGGCCACAACCAGCAGGAAACTAGGCACGTCCTTGAGCGCAGGGATCAGCGCCGGTAGAACGTGATACCAGAGCATGATCTGGACGAGCAGCGGAATATTGCGGAACAATTCGGTCCACGCGTTGCCCAGGAATACCAGGCTGCGGCTGGGCGTTGTGCGCAGGATACCCATCAATGAGCCGAAAACCAGCGCTACAGCCAGGCTGAGCAGGGAGACCGAGACTGTCCATCCCCACGCCGAAAGCATCCAGTCGAGGTAGGTGATGTCGCCGCCACTGCCGAAACAGCTCGAGACCACTTCGCCATCGATCGTGTTCTTGCAGAAGACCTGCCAGTCCCAGTTAGCCAATCTAAGTCCCCTCCGGTTACGCAGCCCACCCGGGGGCGGGCATCAAACTCAACAGTTGGCGGTGCACTTCTTGGTGTAATCCTCGGCCGGTTTGTCGTTGGGGTTGGCCCACGCTGCCTTGGTGGCGTCCGACGGTGACAGGCCGATGCGGACATTGGCCGGCGGAATTGGCTGCAGGAACCATTTGTCGTAGATCTTGGCGATCTCGCCCGACTTCATCAGCTTGATCAGGCTGTCGTCGACTGCTTTCTTGAAGGCCGGGTCATCCTTGCGCATCATGATGTTGATTGGCTCGACATTGAGGATTTCACCGACGATCTTGTAGTCGCCAGGTGTCTTGGATTTGGCGATGAGGCCAGCGAGAATCTGCGAATCCATCACGAAAGCATCGGCACGGCCCGATTCGAGCAGCAGAAAGCTGTCAGCGTGGTCCTTGCCGAAGACTTCCTTGAAATCGACGCCGTTGGCGCGTTCGTGCTTGCGCAGGAGTTGTACGGACGTCGTGCCGGTCGTCGTGGCGACGTTTTTGCCGTTCAATTGCCCGATGGAGGTGATGCCCGAGTTGGCCTTGACCGCGATCCGTACTTCCTCGACGAAGGTGGTGACGGCGAAGGCGACGTCCTTCTGACGAGCGGTGTTATTCGTCGTCGATCCGCATTCTATGTCTATGGTGCCGTTCTGCATCAGTGGGATGCGGTTCTGCGAGGTGACCGGCTGGAACTTGATGTTCATCTGGGACATCCCTAACTGCTTCCGAATGTCAGCCAGCACGCGTTCGCAAAGATCCACGTGGAAGCCGGCGAACTTGCCGTCGCCGAGCGTAAACGACAGGCCGCCGGAGGATTCGCGGACGCCCATTGTGGCGCCACCGGAGTCCTTGATTTTTTTCAGGGTACCTGAATCCTGAGCGAAGGCAGGGGTGGCGGCAAGCGCTGCAACGATCAGGGCGGCGCTGAAAATGCTTTTAGTGTTCATTCGCTGATCTCCTGGGGGTAAAGGCTAATGTTGCCTGGAAGAGGTTTGGGTAATCAAGAGTCGGTTTCGGGCAGTATAAACAGTTTATGTCGGCTTGGTTAAGGCGTGTTGCTAATGCGGAATGCGCTGTCCTGCTAGCTTTGATCGCCGACTGGCCCGATAGTTGCCACGGCGACATTGCCGCAACCCTCGTAATGAAGGCTGCTGAAACTCAATAATCTTGCCAGGGCGATGCCGCGCCCATTGGGGTCACTGGCGCGCTGTGGCTCCAGTTCAAGGTATTTCCGCCAAGCGAACCCCTGGCCGTCGTCGGAAATTCTCAGCGTGATTCGATCTTCCGTACGCTGAAAGCTCAGCCGAACGCGTTTGGTCAGGTTGTCGGGAAGCGCGCAGCGTCGGTCGATTTCGCTTTTCCACCGATCGTTCAGCGTTAATTGCGATTTCTCTTCGTAGGTCAGGCCGAGGTTGCCGTGTTCGACGCCGTTGACCAGCAACTCCGAAATGCCGAATAACGCTGCGTCCGCGTTGGGGCACGCTTGAGCGATCAGCGCCGCGAGTTCGCCGGCTTCTTCCAGGGTACGGATCGAGAACTCGCAATTGTTCAGCAGTTCCGGCCGTTCGGAATGTGCGCCCATTTGTTGTCGCAGGAAATTGCGAAACGACGATTTGACCAGCGCCGCGTGAACGACCGCCAGGATCGCATCGCGGTTGGCCGGCATGACCAGAAAATGGAAGGCGCCTGTGGCGGCGCCTTCGCGCAACTGCGCCGCGGTCGGCTGCGCAGGGGTCAGCAGGACGATGGGTGTCGTGGTCAGTCGCCGGTCGCCCTTGATGCGTTCCAGCATCCCTTTGCTGGCTGGTTCGTGCATCTGGGAGTCAAGAATCAGCAGATCGAAGCGGTCGCTGCTGTCCTGTAATGCCAACATGGCTTCATCCGCGTCATTGACCGTGTGCAGTCGGATACCCGGGGCGTTGTACAGGCAATCGGTGAGGTCGGCACGGCTCGGCGAATCACCGACTACGAGTAGCACCTTGGTCTCGTTCACCGCGCCATCCCCGGATGCATGCGTGGTACGAGGTCGGCCGAGCCGCGGTTCCCGGTAGTCGGACTCGCAGGAAGCGGATTAGGCGAAATCGCTGGATTTGTCATCGGGGGCAAGGCAGAGCATGTGAGCGCAAGCGTGATGCAGTATAGAGAAAGTCAGCCGTTTTCGCTGGCTTGCTCAAGTTGCTGGAGCATCCACATCTGGGCATAGCCGCCATTTGCTTCCAGCAATGCTGCATGGGTGCCGCGTTCGATCACATGACCGCTCTGCATGACCAGAATTTCATCGGCATTCATCACGGTCGACAGCCGATGGGCGATGATCAATGTGGTGCGGCCGACGGCGGCGAGTTCGAGTTGTGTCTGAATGGCGCGTTCGGTCGCCGAATCGAGGGCCGAAGTCGCTTCGTCGAAGATCAGGATCGGCGGGTTCTTGAGCAGTGCGCGGGCGATGGCGACGCGCTGTTTTTCGCCGCCGGACAGCTTGAGCCCGCGCTCGCCGACCCGCGTTTCGTATTTCTGTGGCAGGGATTCGATGAAGTCATGCAACTGGGCGGCGCGGGCGGCTGCAAAAACTTCTTCGCGGCTGGCGTCGGGTCGCCCATAGTGTATGTTGTACAAGATGGAATCGTTGAACAGCACGGTGTCCTGTGGAACTATTCCGATCCCAGCGCGCAGGCTGCTCTGCCTGATCTTGCGGATATCGTGACCGTTGATCCGGATGGCGCCGCCGGTGACGTCGTAGAAACGGAACAGCAAGCGGGCGAGGGTGGATTTGCCGGCCCCGGAATGGCCGACGACCGCGACCGTCTTGCCAGGCGCAATCGCGAAATCGAGATTGTGGAGGATAGGGCGTTCGGGGTCGTAGGCGAAGTCGACCGCAGCGAAGTTCACCTGCAGCGGACCTTCGGGCAAATCACGCGCATCGGGAGCGTCGGCGATCTCGCGGTGTTCCTTGAGCAGGTTGAACATGCGCTCGATGTCGGTCAGCGCCTGACGGATCTCGCGATAGACGATGCCAAGAAAGTTCAGCGGAAGGTAGAGCTGGATCAGGAAGGCGTTGACCAACACCAGGTCGCCGATGGTCATGTTCCCATCGACCACCCCGTTGGCCGCGCGCCACATCATGGCGGTGACGCCCAGCGCGATGATCGCCTGCTGACCCAGGTTGAGCGCCGAAAGCGTAGTCTGGCTACGCGTTGCGGCATCTTCCCACTTGAGCATCTGCTCATCGTAGCGCCGTGCTTCCCAGGCCTCGTTGTTGAAGTATTTGACTGTTTCGTAGTTCAACAGGCTGTCGACCGCGCGTGTATTGGCGGCGGAGTCGCTTTCGTTGACGGCGCGCCGGATGTCGATGCGCCAGTTGCTGACCGTCACCGTGAATACGATGTAACTGACCAGCGAGACGAGGGTAATGATGACAAAACCGAGGTCGTACTTGACGAACAGGATGCCGAGCACGAGGCCAATTTCGACCAGGGTCGGCAGGATCGAATAGAGCGTGTAGGAAATCAGGCTGGAAATCGAGCGGGTGCCGCGTTCGATGTCGCGCGAAACGCCTCCGGTTTGTCGCTCCAGATGGAAGCGCAAGCTCAGGGAGTGCAAGTGGCGGAAGACTTCGAGCGCGACCTGGCGGACGGCACGCTGCGTCACCCGGGCAAACAGGAACTCGCGCAACTCGGTAAAGAGGGAGGTCGAAAAACGCAGCAAGCCGTAAAGCACGAGCAACAGCACCGGCAAGGCCAGCGCCTGCTCGCCGGGCGAGAGGTCGTCGATCATGTGCTTGAATACGATGGGCACGGTGACGTTGGCGACCTTGGCGGCGAACAGGCAGCCGAGCGCTGCCAGCACACGCAGGCGATAGGCCCAGAGATAGGGCAGCAAGGTACGAAGGGTCAGCCACACATGCCGTTCCGGCAAAGCCTGGCCGGCGGGCGGTTTGGGGAGGGCGGCGCTATGGCGCATGACGATGCCTTGTTTATGTTTTCGCCAGTATATGAAAACTCGGGAGATTCCGGGAAAATCGGGCTTTATTTGAATTTGGGCACATTATGGGCGTCGACCGCAACATCCTCCTTCCTGCGCACCAACCGACCTTGCGCGTGGTGCCGATGCCGGCCGACCTCAACCAGAATGGCGATGTCTTCGGTGGCTGGGTCATGGCCCAGGTCGACGTCGCCGGTGCCATTCCCGCCATGCGCCGGGCGCGCGGCCGGGTGGCGACCGTTTCGGTCAATTCCTTCGTCTTCAAGCAGCCGGTGTCGGTAGGTGACATCGTCAGTCTTTTTGCGGAGATCGTGCACGTCGGGCGGACATCGATCACGGTCAATGTCGAGGTTTATGCCGAACGCAACTACGCCAATCCGGTCACAGTCAAAGTGACAGAAGCGCAACTAACTTACGTTGCCATAGACGGAAATGGCGAAAAACGTTCCGTTCCTTCAGAAAATACGTAAAATCAGGCAGGTGCAAAATCCTGCTCAGGTGAAGTGACAAGATGAAAAATATGACGATGCGGGCCGTGCCGGCCCTCTTGCTGGTCGCCTTTTCCGGAACCGCTTCGGCGGCGGCCTTCCAACTCTGGGAACAGAATGCCAGCGGTCTGGGAACCGCCTATGCCGGTTCGGCTGCGGTGGCCGACAACGCCAGCACCATTTTCTTCAACCCGGCGGGCATGACGCAGATGCCGGGCATCCAGATTTCTGCGGGGGTGACGGGGGTTGGCCCGAGCTTCGAATTCAGCGACAACGGTTCGAGTGGGCTTCTGGGTAACCGCATCGACAACGGCGGCAATGCTGGCGGCTGGGCGGCCGTGCCGAACGCATATATGTCCTGGCAAGTGGCGCCGGACTGGTTCATCGGTCTCGGCATCTCCGCGCCGTTCGGGCTGAAGACGGAATACGACAATGGCAACTGGATCGGCAAGTACCAGGCTATCAAGTCGGAAGTCACGACGGTCAATTACAACCCGTCGCTGGCCTGGAAGGTCAATGACAAGGTTTCGCTCGGCCTGGGCCTCAACTACCAGACCATCGACGCCGAAATGACTTCGGCCGTGCCAGGCCGCTTGGCCTACTCCAAGCTCAATGGCGACGATGGCGCTTGGGGCTGGAACGCCGGCGCCCTGTTTACCCTATCGCCGGCCATGCGTGTCGGCGTTTCCTATCGTTCGGCCATCAACTACACGCTGGACGGCACCGCTTCGACTGCTGTTTCCTCGACGCCGGTCAAGGCCGACCTCAAGTTGCCGGGCACTTTCATTCTCTCTGTCTGGCAGCAGGTGTCGGATAAATGGGAAGCCATGGGCGACCTGTCCTACACCCAGTGGAACACGCTCAATTCGCTGAATGTCGTCAGCCGCAACACGGGCGTCCAGCTTTCCAGCGAAGCCTTCGACTACGACAACGCCTGGCGCATTGCCTGGGGTGCGGCTTACAAGGCGAACGATGCCTGGAAGCTCAAGTTCGGTATCGCCTGGGACACCACGCCGACCAACAACCAGAATCGCTCCGCGCGCGTGCCGGATAACGACCGCCTGTGGCTGTCGTTGGGGGCGCAGTGGAACGGCGGCGTTTACGGCAAGATCGATGTCGGCTATGCGTACCTGTATCTCAAGGATCCGAGCATCAATCAGACCAAGACCTTCGGGCCAGGCCTGACCAGCAGCCTGCGCGGAACCTACGACGACAGCGCACACATCGTCGGCGTGCAATACTCCAAGGGTTTCTGACCCCGGTCAGCCCGCGCCGCCGGGCGCCTTGGAAAGGCGCCTGGCGAAAACCCGCATTTCCTTCGCCGCCTGGATGTCGCCTTTCGCCTCGGCGACGGTGATGCCGTGCTCGTAGGCGGCCAGTGCACCGGCTGCATCGCCGGCTTCAGCGAGCGCCTTGCCTAGCGCCTTCCAGGCCGCCGAATACCGGCTGTCGCGGTCGACTGCCTCCTGGAAGCATTTTCCGGCCTTTGCCGGGTCGCCGGCCTTCAAATACTCGTTGCCGAGCGAGAAGCGGAGCAGGGCGCCGTCGCGCGGGCCGCCGAGCATTTTTTCCAGGGATTCGATGCGTGGGTTCATGTGGGCTCAGGTCTAAAATAGCGTCTTTGTAATTCACGACAGGAAGCATCTCATGGCCAAGACCATCATCGCTACTCCGAATGCCCCGGCCGCCATCGGCACTTATTCGCAAGCCGTGCGTGTCGGCGACACCGTTTATATGTCCGGGCAGATCGGCCTCGATCCGGCGTCCATGCAGATGGTAGACGGGATCGACGCCCAAATCGTTCGCGTCTTCGAAAATCTCAAGGCGGTTGCCGAAGCGGCGGGCGGTTCGTTGGCCGATGTCGTCAAGCTCAACGTCTTCCTGATCGACCTTGCCAACTTTGCCAAGGTCAACGAAACCATGGCCAAATACTTTGGCGAACCGTTCCCGGCGCGTGCCGCCGTTGGCGTCAAGGAACTGCCGCGTGGCGCGTTGGTCGAGGCCGACGCGGTGATGTACCTGGGCCAATAAAGCCCCGATGACCGTTGCCGGGGTGCCGGCCCCAGCTTCCGCGCCCATTCGCGCATCCGAGGCGTTGCGCAAAAAACTGGCGAAGATCGGCCTCCATTGCGAGGCCGATTTGCTGGTGCATCTGCCGCTGCGTTACGAGGACGAAACCCGCGTTATGCCAGTCGCTCAGGCACCTTGGGGGCAACCGGTGCAGGTCGAGGTTGTCGTCAGCACCTGCGAAGTGCAGTTCCGGCCGCGTCGCCAGATGGTGGTGCGCGCACAGGATGCCAGCGGCGAACTGGTGATGCGCTTCTTCAGCTTCTACCCGAGCCAGCAGGCCGCCCTGAGCGAAGGCTCGCGGGTCCGAGCTTTCGGCGAAGTGCGCGGCGGCTTTTTCGGTGCCGAGATGGTGCACCCGCGCTTCCGCAAGGTCGCCGACGACGAGCCGCTGCCAACGGAAATGACCCCGATTTACCCGTCGACCGCAGGCGTCGGCAACGGCACGCTGCAAAAGCTGATCGGCAAGGCGCTGGCGGAGGGCGACCTGTCCGACACACTGCCCGACGAACTGCGCCACCAACTCAAGCTGCCCGGCTTGGCGCGCAGTCTGCGTTTTCTGCACACGCCGCCGCCGGGCACCGATCTGGACACGCTGCATGCCCGCAATCATCCGGCCTGGCGGCGTGTCAAATTCGATGAAGTGCTGGCCCAGCAACTGTCGCTGCGCCGCGCTTACCTGGCCCGCCGCGAGCAGGGCGCGCCGGTGCTGGTCGCGCAGGACGATCTCGGGGCACGCCTGCTCGATGGCCTGCCTTTCGGCCTGACCGGCGCCCAGTTGCGGGCGATGGCCGAAATCGGCGCCGACCTCGCACAGCCCTACCCGATGCAGCGCCTGCTACAAGGCGATGTCGGGGCCGGCAAGACCATCGTCGCCGCGCTCGCTGCCTGTCAGGCCATTTCGGCCGGCTGGCAGGCGGCTTTCATGGCACCGACCGAGATCCTCGCCGAGCAGCATTACCTCAAGTTGCGCGACTGGCTGGAACCGCTCGGCGTCCGCGTCGCCTGGCTTTCGGGCAGCCTCAAAAGCAAAGCCAAACGGGCGCAACTGGAAGCCACAGCCGCTGATGCGCAACTGGTTGTCGGCACCCACGCGCTGATTCAGGAAGGTGTCGATTTCGCCCGCCTCGGCCTCGCCATCGTCGACGAGCAGCACCGCTTCGGCGTCGCTCAGCGCCTCGCGTTGCGCAAGAAGGGCAATAACCCGCACCAGTTGATGATGTCGGCGACACCGATCCCGCGTACGCTGGCCATGAGCTATTACGCCGATCTCGACGTCACAGTTCTCGACGAACTGCCGCCTGGTCGCACGCCGATCAAGACGCGGCTGGTTGCCGACAGCCGGCGCGACGATGTCGTCGGCTTCGTTAAAAAGCATATCGAGGAAGGTCGCCAGGCTTATTGGGTGTGCCCGCTGATCGAGGAATCGGAGGCATTACAATTGCAGACCGCGCAGGAAACCTACGCAACGCTTTCGACCGAGCTTTCGACATTGACCGTGGCGCTGGTGCATGGCCGCCTTAAGGCAGACGAAAAACAGGCGGTGATGGCTGCTTTCGCCGCCGGCGAAATCGACGTGCTGGTGGCGACGACGGTCATCGAAGTCGGCGTCGATGTGCCGAACGCCAGCCTGATGGTCATCGAACACGCCGAGCGCTTCGGGCTCTCGCAACTGCACCAGTTGCGCGGCCGCGTCGGGCGCGGCCAGTACGAATCGAGCTGCGTTCTCCTCTACGCTGGCCCGCTCGGCGAAATTGCCCGCCAGCGGCTGAAGATCATCTACGAGAACAGCGACGGCTTCGAGATCGCACGCCAGGATTTACAGATTCGCGGCCCTGGTGAATTTGTTGGTAGCCGGCAAAGCGGTGTCCCGCTTCTGCGCTACGCCGATCTGGAGATGGACGCCGATCTGGTCGAGATGGCGCGAAGCGTGGCTGAAACGATGCTGACCGAGCAGCCCGAGCTGGCCGAGCGCCATTTGCGGCGCTGGCTGGGGTCACGGGAGGAGTTGCTTAAGTCGTGAACCAGCCCTCGATCAACCGTGCGACTTCCGCCGGCTGATCGTGGTGCAACATGTGGTCGGCGTTGTCGATCCACTTTTCGTCGACGTCGGCGAAGCAGGCGCGGCGGGCTTCCCAGTCGCCCGGCCGGGTGGCGTAGTCGCGTACGATCCATGACTGGCGGCCGGCCACCCAGAGCACCGGGCAGGTCACCTGCTTCCAGATCGCCATCGACTCTTCAAGGCGGAACAGATAGGGCGAGGTCGACTTGTGCCACGGGTCGCCGTTCCAGATGATGCCGTGCCGGCGCTCGCCGCCTTTGGTCGTGCCGTCGCCGATGCGCGCCAGATGGCGGGAAAGGAAGTCGGCGCGCTCCGGCGTCAGGTAGGGGTCGGTCTTCGTCAGGCGGCGGGCAAAGGCGGCACGATCCGGGTAGACGTGCATGCGCGGCGGGCTTTTCAGTTCGCCCAGCCAGTGACGGTAGCGTTCCGGCGCCATGTCTGGCGTCGTCGGGGCGATGCCGAAGCCCTCCAGCGTAATCAGCTTTTCCACGCGCTCGGGGCGTAGCCCGGCGTACAGGCAGGAAAGAATGCCGCCCATGCTGTGCCCGGCAAGGCGGACTTTGCCTGTCGGCGCGTAGCGGTCGACGATGGCTTCCAGATCACCCAGATGTTCGGCGAAGAAGTAAGGGCGGTTCAGCCATTGCGACGGCCCGAAGCCGCGCCAGTCGGGGGCGACGATATTCCAGTCGCGTTGCAGCTCGTCGACGACGAACTGGAAGGAGGCGGAAACGTCCATCCAGCCATGAAGCAGGAACAGCGTCGGAGCGGCGGGATCGCCCCAGCGGCGGATGTGCAGACGGACGGTGGGCAGGTCGAGATATTCTGAACGGGAAGGGCGCATCGGTTTTCGGGTTTTTTCGAGGGTCGACCGCAACAGGGCAGTGTTCGCGGAATTGTAGCCTGCCTGCTTGCAGAGTCCGATGTATGGCCGCGTCGGAATAAATGCCGATTGCTGTGGATTATGTCACGGGCAAACTGGTGCATTTGCGCTAACTTATGTTCAACGACAAGGGGTTGCCACGATGCTGGCCGGCCTGGCGAGCACGGTCTCAGTGTCGAAATGGTCATTTACACAAGCCTGAGCCATCGCGCAATGCGCTGGTCAAATTACCTAGGGGGCGGCTGGACAAGCCAAATACTCGTGCAGCTTTCAATTCATCATTACACCCGCGACGCCGGCTGGAACCAGCTGCCGGATGGCGCGCTCGATTCGGCGGGTACGGTGCTTTTCATCTTTGCCGGGACGCGTTGCCCGGTGCTCGAAAAAGCCCTGGGTGACTTGCGCCTCCAGTTTCGGCTCGCCCACTGGATCGGTTGCTCTACCGCCGGGGAGATACTTGGCGCGACGCTCGCCGACGACAGTGTGGCGGTGGCCATCGTCCGTTTCGATACGGCGCGCGTGCGCAGTCTGCAGGAAAAGATCGACCCGGAAAACGGCGCGTTCGAGGCCGGGCGGAACATTGCCCGCAGCTTGTCCGGGCCGGACTTGAAAGGCATTTTCGTGCTGGCCGACGGCCTCGCGGTCAATGGTTCGGCGCTTGCGGCAGGGCTCGCCGCCGAGTTGCCGGCCGGGCTACCGGTATCGGGCGGGCTGGCAGCCGATGGCGACCGCTTCGGTCAAACCTGGGTGATCGTCGACCGGGCGCCACAGGCGGAACACGTTGTCGCGGTCGGCTTCTATGGCGACAGTGTCGGCATGGCCTGCAATCACCGTGGCGGCTGGGATGTTTTCGGGCCGGAGCGGGAGGTCACGCACGCCACCGGCAACGTCCTGTATTCTCTGGACGGCCAGCCGGCCCTGTCCCTCTACCGGAAATACCTCGGCGAACGCGCCGGCGAACTGCCGGCCGCCGGCCTGCTCTTTCCGCTGGCCATCCGCAACGAGCTGGAGGCCGACGGGTTGACGGTGCGAACGATTCTCGCCGTCAATGAAGCAGAACAGTCGATCACTTTTGCCGGTGACATCCCGCAAGGGCGCTTCGTACGCATGATGCGCGCCAACCGCGATCGCCTGATCGACGGAGCCACCGGCGCCGCCGATGGCATCCGAGCGGGCGCAAACATGGCGGGCGAAGCTCTGTGCCTCGCGATCAGCTGCATCGGACGTCGTCTGGTGCTCGGGCAGCGCTGCGAAGAAGAGCTTGAAACCGTGCTCGACACCTTGCCCAAGCCCAGCCGGATGATCGGCTATTACTCCTACGGAGAGCTCTCGCCCTTGAGCAGCGGCCGTTGCGATCTGCACAATCAGACGATGACCCTCTCGCTCCTTTGGGAAACGCGATCGTGATAGGTCATCCGTTGCTCGCGCGCCAGTTGCGCCGGCTTGGGCTGAATCCGAACGAGCCGCCCGATGCGGCGGGCTGGCAGGCGCTGATCGAGGCGGTGCAGACCACCTACGACGAGGCCGACCAGGATCGCCGGATGCTCGAACATTCGCTGGACGTTTCCTCCGAGGAAATGGTCGAAATGTACCAGCGCCAGAAGTCGGCCTTCGAATCGCGGCTGCATCATCTGGCCGGGATCATCGAGCGTTCGCCGGTCGTCGCGATCACCTGGCGCAACCAACCCGGCATGCCGGTGGATTTTGTCAGCGGCAATATCGTCCAATTCGGCCACCAGCCGGACGACCTCATGTCGGGCAAAGTCAGTTACAGTGACCTCATTCATCCCGATGACCGCGCCGCGCTCGAACCGGACATCGCTGCCCACCTCGAGCACGGCCCCGACGATTACCTGCATGAATACCGCTTGCGCCACGGCGACGGCCACTGGATTTGGGTGGACGATCGAACCTGGCTGACGCGCGATGCCGAGGGGCGGGTGAAGGCCATTCACGGGGTGCTGATCAATGTAACCGAGCAGAAACAGGCGGCAGCGGCATTGCGCGAGAGCGAACAGCACTACCGGACGCTGGCCAACGGCGGCTCGGCGCTGATCTGGACCTCGGGCACCGACATGCTGTGCACCTATTTCAACGAACCCTGGCTGCGCTTCACCGGCCGGTCGCTCGAGATGGAGCTTGGCGACGGATGGACGGAAGGAATCCATCCGGAAGATTACGACCATTGCCTGCAGATGTACGCGGACAGTTTCGCGCGCCGCCAGTCTTTCAGCATGGAGTACCGCCTGCGTCATGCCAATGGCGACTACCGCTGGATTCAGGACGACGGGAACCCGCGCTTCGACAGCACCGGAAATTTCATCGGCTACATCGGCTTCTGCTATGACATCTCCGGGCAGAAGGAAAACCGGCGGCAACTCGAACACATCGCCCACTATGACATGCTGACCGATCTGCCCAATCGCATGCTCCTGTCCGACCGTCTGCGCCAGGCACTGGCCCAGACCAGGCGGCGCCAGCGGCAACTGGCGGTGGCCTATATCGATCTCGACGGTTTCAAGGCGATCAACGACCGACACGGCCACGCGATGGGCGACCAATTGCTTGTGGCGCTTGCAGACCGGATGCGGCAATGCCTGCGTGCCGGCGACACCATTGCCCGCCTGGGTGGTGACGAATTCGTCACCATTCTGGTCGACCTTCCCGATGTTCCGACCAGCCTCCCGCTCATCTCGCGACTGCTTGCGGCGGCGGCACAGCCTGTCGAGTGCAACGGGCTGCTGCTCCAGGTGTCGTCGAGTATCGGCGTCGCCTATTACGCCGGCGGCGACGATGTTGACGCGGAGCAATTGGTGCGCCGCGCCGACCAGGCGATGTACCAGGCCAAGCAGGATGGCAGGAACCGCTTCCACATTTTTGACGACGAGCGGGATCGCGCCGTGCGCGGTCGCCACGAAAAGATCGGGCGTATCCAGCGCGCGCTCGACGAACGTGAATTCGTGCTTCATTACCAGCCCAAGGTCAATCTCCGCACTGGCGCGCTGATCGGCGTCGAGGCCTTGATCCGCTGGCAGCATCCGCAGCGCGGCCTGCTTGCCCCGGCTCAGTTCCTGCCCGAGATCGAAGGTCACCCGCTTGGTGTGGCGATTGGGGAATGGGTCATCGACACCGCGCTGGCGCAGGTTGAGGCATGGCAGGGGCAGAATCTCGAGCTGCCGGTCAGCGTGAACATTTCCGCGCATCATCTCCAGCAGGCGGATTTCGTCGTGCGCCTGAAGAAGCTGCTCGCTGCGCACCCGGGCGTGCGCCCCGAGCGGCTGGAGCTGGAGGTGCTGGAGAGCAGCGCACTGGAAGACATCGGCAACGTCACCGAAATCATCGCTGCGTGCGCCGAACTGGGCGTCAGTTTCTCGCTGGACGACTTCGGTACCGGCTATTCCTCGCTCACCTATCTAAAGCGCCTGCCGGCGCAGGTACTCAAGATCGACCAGAGCTTCGTCCGCGACATGCTGAGCGACCCCGACGACCTGACCATCATCGACGGCGTGCTCGGCCTGGCGACCTCCTTTGGCCGTCAGGTCATCGCCGAAGGCGTCGAAACGGTTGCGCATGGCGTAGCGCTGTTGCAACTCGGTTGCGAATTGGCTCAGGGCTATGGAATCGCCCGGCCGATGCCGGCCGAGCAGTTGCTCTCCTGGCACACCCATTGGCGACCCGATCCGCGCTGGACCGAGCTGCCGCAGCGCAATCGCGCGACGCCGCCAGTGCCGCCGCTACCGGCCGGGCAGCTCGCTCAACCCAGATAACGCTCGCCCGCGCGCTTTGCCGAACTCAGCGGCATGGCGTGCATTTGCCTGCTGCCCGTGAATATTTTGGCAAGGTCGTTGCTTCAAGGGATTCGAATCCGGACCGGATGTCGTTTACTTGACAATCGCCAGGGGAGCCAATGTCAGAGAATCCGAAGCAGGCGTGCATGCTGGTCGCTGTCGCGACCAAGGGCGATGGGCAGATCAACCAGCATTTTGGCCATGCGGACAGTTTTGCGATTTACGAAGTGGGGTCGGGCGGCGCTCGCTTCATCGAGCAACGCCTGGTCGAACATTATTGCCAGGGTGGCTATGGCGACGAAGACAAACGGGAGGCCATCCTGCGCACATTGGCCGGATGTTCCGCCTGTTTTGTCGCCCGCATCGGTAACGGGCCCGCCGAGAAACTGACCGCCGCCGGCATCGAAGCCGTTGGCGAATATCCCTATGCCGACATCGAGGCCTCGCTGATGGCGTGGTTTGCCAAGGATCGACCTGTCTTATGAGTCTTTCTCGTTCGCGCGACGACATTCAGCCGGGCCTTGTCTTGTTCGAGCTGGCGGCGGGGGCGGCGCAGCCCGGCGGCTGGCTCGATGGCGAAACGCTGTCGGACATGAAACGACTCGTCGACGGCGGTGGTCTGGCCGCTATCGATCCGGTGGCGGTATGGCCGTTTCTCGCCAGGGGCCTGATGGGCGAGAAACCCTCGCGGATGTTTGTCGCCCTGCGGGACTGTGGTGTGCTGGCCAGCATGTTGCCGGAAATCGAAGCCTTGTTCGGCCAATTCCAGAGTGCCGACGTGAGCGATCAGGTCGATATCGGCGTGCACCAGTGGCGTGTTCTGGACAAGACCGCCGCCTTCCATGCGGCGCTACCGGTACGCTTTGCCGCGCTGGTGTTCAATCTCGGCAAGGCGGATTCGCCACCGCAGCACCTCCCGGCGCATTATCGCCATGTCGATCGCTGCCTGCCGCGTATCGAAGCGATATGCGCCCGCTTCGAGCTTTCGCCGGAACTACGGGAACTTGCGCTGCTGGTCGCCATGGAACTGGAGAGAGTTCACCGGGCCGCCCCGATGCGCGCCGCTTCGATTACCGCGCTGCTTGAAAGGGTGGATGCCTTCGCCCGGCCCGGGCGCTACCTTGATCTGTTGACGGTTTGCGCCTGTGATTACGCCGCGTATCAGGGCAACGAAGATAAAGCCTACCCCAAAGCCAGGCTGCTGGAGCTGGCCCGCGAGGCCTGCCTGAAGCTCGACCGGGAGATGGATGGCGATGAAGCCGCGGACGATCCTGCCCGCCGGCATGAGCTTCGGGCATTGGCAGTGGCCAATGCCTTGCGTTCCCAGCGCTGGGCCGAAGAGGGGGTTGTCTAGGTGTCAGTGCGGTGCGGATGAAAATCTCGTTTGCCGTCGGGCTGAGTGCTCGACTGGTTGTTGTTCGGCCAAAACGGTCGTTGGCTCCAACTAAGTGGAGTGACCGGACCCTGTCCCATTTCCGTCCCGTTGCAAGCTATGTGTTTGGCGAAAACGTCGATTAAGCTTGGCGACGAGTTTGTGAGGCCGGCAATGCGTTTCAGCGATCGATCAGTCGGACGCGGGACATCAGGATTCCACCGGTAACGAGAAAGACACCCAGCGACACCATGGCCATCCTCTGACTGCCAGCCATGGCGCTGACGGCGCCGAACAATAGCGGCCCAAGCGCCGATGACGCCCGGCCGGCCAGTGCGTGAAAGCCGAAATGTTCTGCGGTTCGATCAGTCGGGATCATGCGCGAGAACATGCTGCGGCACAGGCTTTGGGTCGATCCCAGAACCAGCCCGAGAACGATCACGATGGCCAGCGGCGCGTATTCGCCGTCGGCCCAGCCCATCAGGGCGAGCACCACGGCCCAGATCAGCAGCGTGACATTGAGCGCCCCGCGCTGACTCCAGCGGTCGCCAAGCCAGCCGAAGAACATGGTCGCCGGAATGGCGATCAACTGGAAGGCCAGCGAATACATCAGCACCTGCTGCACGCTCAGCCCAAATGTAGTCTTGAAAAAGATTGCCGCGAAAAAGATGACCGTGACCATGGCATCGTTGAGCAGATAGTAGGCGAGCAAAAATTTCGGTATCTCACGCTCGTTTCGCCAGTTGCAAATGGTTGCCCAAATCTGCCGATACGGGCGAACGCTACGCGTGTTGCGGTCGACCCTGATTTCTCGAGGAAATCGGGAAATCGCTGCCAGCCCGACCGCCAGCAGAAATACGGCCGTCACCAGGAATGCCTGGGCAAAATGGGATTCATTGCCGGGTACGATGCCACCACGAATGAACGGGAGGCAAAGCAGGAAACAGGCGATCCCGCCCAGGTAGCTCAAGCCCCAGCCGATGCCGGATATACGCGCGGAATTTTCAGGTGTCGAAATTTGCGGCAGATAAGCGTTGTACAGGGCTCCCGCCAGCAATGAAGCCAGTTGGGCAACCGCGAACAAGGCAATACCCGGCGCGATATCGCCCTGTTCCAGTGTGACCATCAAGGCTGTTGCCAGACCGCAGGCAATCGTTGCTGCAGCCAACCAGGTGCGGCGGTGCCCATGACTATCAACAACGGCGCCGAGCCACGGGCTGATCAACCCGGCGGCGATTAGCGGCAAGGCGACGGCCAGCGACCACAGCCCATCCGCCAGCGGGTGTGCGGCAGCAATGAACGAGGTGAAATAAATCGCGTAGCCGACCGCCGGAATCATCAGCCCGTAACCATGCGCTGCGACGTCATAAAGCACCCAGGCGCCAATGGAGCCGCGCGAGGTGTGGCTTCCGGAAATCCTCACGATTTTGTCTTTTTCTCTGGTGCCGCGGGATTTTGAGGATTTGCTTTTGAGCCGACATGGGTCGCCAGCAGCGCGTTCTCGCGCTCGACAGTTTCAGCTTCAACTTCGCGCAAGCGCGTCATGAATTCTCGCGCGGCAGCAGACAAACTGCGCTCCCGCTTGGAGATGAACCCGTAGTTGGTGTACATCCAGGGCAAGTGACAATCGAGGATCACGAGATCTCCAGCCAAGAGCTCACGCTCAACGGCGCCGATGGTCAAAAGAAGTACGGCATCGCATCCCATCGTGATTCGCCGCGCAAGGCTCAGCGAATCGATGGTCACTGCCGGAAGAAAGTGCCCGGTATCCTGGTCGATCCTGCCGCCTGCCTGCCCCTGCGCCAGTATTCCTGCCAGGGCGGGAGGGAAGACGGTGCCGACCAGCGGGTAGGCAAGTACTTCATCCAGGGTCAGTCCGTGCCTGCCGGCAAGTGGATGTTGCGGGCGGCAGCAAAATAATCCGGCATGAACCGGTAGCGCCTCGACCGCGAGCCGTTGGTCATCATGCCATTCGCGGATGTCGGCGACGCCCAGGTCAAAGCTGCCGCTCATGATCCGATTGACGATCGCTAGCGGGCTGGCAGTTTCCACCCTGATCTGCAACTTCGGATAGGCTGCAATCAGGCGCGAAACCGCCGGTCCGACAGAAATTTCGAACGGAAACGGTCCGGCGCCGATCGCGAGTTCGCCAATTTCGATCCCCTGCATCAAGCGGATCTCGCGCTGCAGTTCATTCTCCTTGGCGACGATCTCTCTGCCACGTTCGAGAATGAGACGGCCATAGCCGGTTGGCACCACGCCGCCACTGGTGCGGTCGAAGAGTTGCACGCCCAGTGTCTCCTCGAGGTTGGAAATGCTGCGCGATAGTGCGGGTTGGGAGATATGCAGCGATTCGGCGGCACGCGCGAAATTGCGGTGCTTCGCCAGTGAAAGTATCTGATGCAACAGTTTGATTTCCAGATTCATGCAGAAATGTTATCACCTCGATCAAATCATTGCATGGAACGCAAAGTGGATTTTGTGTTCTAGTGTTGCACCGACATTAGATCGGTCAATTTTTCAGTTCATCAAGGAGGGGTCCATGTCCAAATTTACATGGCGTACGGCCGCAAGCTGGCTCGTGGCTTCAGTGCTGGCGTTCATCGCGGCATCCCCCGCGTTTTCTGCGGAAAAGAAACCCAATATCCTGGTCATCTGGGGCGACGACATCGGCACCTGGAACATCAGCCACACCAACCGCGGCATGATGGGCTACAAGACGCCGAACATCGACCGCATCGCCAAGGAAGGCGTCGGGTTCACCGACTACTACGCGCAGCAGAGCTGCACGGCGGGCCGCGCGGCCTTCATCAGCGGCTCGGTGCCGGTGCGTTCCGGCATGACCAAGGTCGGCATGCCCGGCGCCAAGGAAGGCTGGCAGAAGAGCGACGTCACAATGGCCACGGTGCTGAAAAGCCAGGGCTATGCCACTGGCCAGTTCGGCAAGAACCACCAGGGCGACCGCGACGAGCATCTGCCCACCATGCACGGTTTTGACGAGTTCATGGGCAGCCTCTACCACCTGAATGCCGAGGAAGAGCCCGAGAACCGCGACTATCCGAGAGACATGAACCTGCCCAATGGCAAGACCTTCCTGCAGACCTTCGGCCCGCGTGGCGTGATCAAGTCCAAGGCCGACGGCAAGGGCGGCCAGACCATCGAGAACCTGGGGCCGCTGACCAAGAAGCGCATGGAGACCATCGATGAGGAATCGCTGGCCGCGGCCAAGGAATTCCTGACCCGCCAAGCCAAGGCTGGCAAGCCCTTCTTCGTCTGGTGGAACGCCACCCGCATGCATTTCCGCACCCATGTGAAGCCCGAGCATATCGGCATCTCGGGGCAGGATGAATACAGCGACGGCATGGTCGAACACGACATGCAGGTGGGTGAGTTGCTCAAGCTGGTCGACGAACTTGGCCTGGCCAACGACACCATCGTCATGTATTCCACCGACAACGGTCCGCACTACAACACCTGGCCCGATGCCGGCACCACGCCTTTCCGCGGCGAAAAGAATTCGAACTGGGAAGGCGCCTTCCGCGTACCGGCCTTCGTTCGCTGGCCCGGCCATTTCCCTGCCGACACGACGCTGAACGGCATCGTCTCGCACGAGGACTGGCTGCCGACCTTTGCCGCTGTCGCCGGCGCCCCCGACATCAAGGAAAAACTGCTCAAGGGCACGACGCTGAACGGCCGCAGCTACAAGAACCATGTCGATGGCTACAACCTGCTCGATTACCTGGGCGGCAAGGTCAAGGAATCACCGCGCAAGGAATTCATCTATGTCGGCGACGACGGCGCCGTGATGGCCATTCGTGTCGGCGACTGGAAGGCAGTTTACCTGGAGAACCGCGCCCACCAGCTGGATGTGTGGCGTGAGCCCATGGTTCATCTGCGTTTGCCGCTGCTGTTCAATCTGCGGCGCGATCCGTTCGAGAAGTCGCAGCATAACTCCAACACCTATCACGACTGGATGATTGACCGTGCCTTTGTGCTGATCCCGCTGCAGGCCGTGGCCAGCAAGTTCCTGATGACCTTGAAGGACTACCCGCCCAGCCAGAAGCCAGGCGACTGGAGCCTTGATTCGCTGGAGAAGCAGATCAAGGGCATGACCACGTCAGGCAAATAAGTTGATCGACAGCGGGGCGCCGTCATGATTGACGGCGCCCCGTTTTGCATTGAAATACGGGGTTTCCATGAAGAAAATATCGGGCAGAATAGCCGCCGCTTTGCTGAGCGCAGTGGCGGCGATTGCTTTTGCGGCCCCGGTCTCGGGCGCGGACCCGCTGCCATCCTGGAACGACACGGCGTCGCGACGCGCCATCGTCGAGTTTGTCGAGAAGGTGACGCAAGAAGGCTCCCCCGACTATGTGCCGGCGCCCGAGCGCATCGCCACCTTCGACAATGACGGCACGCTGTGGGCCGAGCAACCGATGTATTTTCAGGCCTTATTCGTCGTCGACCGCGTCAAGGCGCTGGCGCCGCAGCATCCGCAGTGGACAACGCAAGAGCCGTTCGCGTCGGTGCTCAAGGGCGACATGAAGACGGCGCTGAAGGACGGCGAGAAGGCGCTGCTGGAAATGGTCATGGCCACGCACGCGGGCATGAGCACGGCGGAGTTCGAGCAGATCGTCAAGGATTGGATTGCCACTGCGAAGCATCCGAAAACGGGGCGGCCGTTTACCGAGATGGTCTATCAGCCGATGCGCGAACTGCAAGCCTACCTGCGCGCCAACGGCTTCAAAACCTACATCGTCTCCGGCGGTGGCATCGAGTTCATGCGTCCGTGGACGGAGAAGGTTTATGGCGTGCCGCCGGAACAGGTCATTGGCAGCAGCATCAAGACAAAGTATGAAATCCGCGACGGCAAGCCGGTGCTGGTGCGCTTGCCGGAAATCAACTTCATCGACGACAAGGACGGCAAGCCGATCGCCATCAACCAGCACATTGGTCGTCGACCGATCGCCGCTTTTGGCAATTCCGACGGCGATTTGCAGATGCTGCAATGGACGACTGCCGGCGCCGGGCCACGCTTCGCGCTCATCGTTCACCATACCGATGCCGAACGCGAATGGGCTTACGACCGCAAGTCGCACATCGGCCAGCTCGACAAGGCGCTCGACGAAGCGCAAGCGCGCGGCTGGACGGTGGTCGATATGAAGCGCGACTGGAAGACGGTTTTCGGGGCGTCATCAAAGCAATGAACCACCCACCCGGCATGACAGCCATCTCCGCCGAGGACTCTTTCTCGCCCATCGACAACGAGCCGCCACTGCGCTGGCAGCGCAAGCTCGGACTGGCGCCGGCCAACGGCCTGGGCGTCATGCGCCGCGCCATGTTTCTGGCAGGGCTGGCCTGGTTTGTGCCGGTGATCTGGGCGGCGCTCAACCATCGGCTCTGGGAGGGCGCTGCGGGCGAGTCGCTGTTGCAGCACTTCGGGATTCACGCGCGTTTCCTGCTTGCGGTCGTCCTGCTGGTCATCGCCGAAGCGACGGTACATAAGGGCTTGATGCAGATCGTCAGGCAGTTCACCGAGTCGGGCATCATCGGCACGGCGGCACGCGCACCCTTCGAACGTGTTCTGCAGGACATGCGGCGCTTACGCGACACTACGCTGCCGTGGGTGCTGCTGCTTGGCCTGGTGCTGGCGTGGACGATCATGGATACGCCCGAGGTGCACACCGACGCGCTGTCGTGGGCGCTTGACGGCAATGGCCAGCTCGGCTTCGGTGGCTGGTGGGTTGTCTATGTCTCGCGACCGATCTTCGTGGCGTTGTTGCTGGCCTGGCTGTGGCGGCTGCTGCTGGTTGTGATCTTGTTCGCGCGTATCGGGCGACTCGATCTCTCGCTGGTTCCCACGCACCCCGACCGTGCCGGTGGACTCGACTTCTTGCAGGCTCTGCCAGGGGCTTTTGCGCCAGTGAGCCTGGCGCTGTCGGCTGTGCTCTCCGCGCACTGGGCGCATGACATTGTCTATCACGCGTTCACGCTACAGGCGCTGAAGCTGCCAGCCATTGCCTTTGTGGTCATCAGCGCATTCCTGTGCCTGTTGCCACTGCTGATGCTGGCACCCGCGTTGTTTGCCGCCAAGCAGCGGGCACGCCCGGCCTACGCCGCGCTGGTCGGCGAGCACGGGCGCATGGTGCACCGGCGCTGGATACTGCGCGAGCCGGTGGCCGACCCGACGCTCCTCGAAGCTGCCGAAATCGGGCCGGTCGCCGATACCGCAGCCATCTATGACGCCGTGAAGGCCATGCGCCTGGCACCGATCGGCATGCGGGCAATGCTTGCAATCGTGTTGCCGATTGCGTTGCCCATGCTGGTTGCCGCCGCGCTGCAAATCCCGCTCAAGGACATTATCCTGAAATTACTCAAGGCGCTTGTATGAACGACAATGCCTACCGAAATACACTGACGTTTTTGTTCCACATGCTCTGAACTTCCCCCTCTGGCACTTGCGCAAAGTGCCGCTCAGTATGTTTTCCCAACCCAGGAGATAACCATGGTACGTAAGAAACTGGTGCTCAGCCTGCTGGCGATGTCGCTTGCAGCGCCCGGCATATATGCACAGACGGCGCCGCCGGCTGCCGCACCCGCTACGGCACCGGCAGTGGAAAATGCAGTCGATCCGGCATCGATTCAGGCCCTCAAGAACATGGGTGCGTATCTGCAGACCCTGAAACGTTTCCGGGTGTCCACAGAACTGACCGGCGAGCGTGTTCTCGCCGACGGTCAGAAGCTGCAGCACACGGCGACGGCGGACATGGACGTCGAGCGTCCGAACCGGCTGCACGCCCGGATTTGGAGCGCCCGCGCCGAACGCGAGCTGATCTACGACGGCAAGACGGTTACCCTCTATACGCCGGCGCAGAAGTACTACTCGACCGTCGAGTATTCCGGAAACCTCGGCGAACTGGTCAAGAGGCTGGAAGACCGCTATGGCGTGGAAGTGCCGCTGGCCGACATGTTCATCTGGGGCACACCGGCGGCATCGTTCGACAAGATCGAATCGGCAATGAATGCCGGCCAGGATTTCGTCGGCAATGATCTTTGCGACCACTACGCCTTCCGCCAGGGAAATTTCGACTGGCAGATCTGGATCACCACCGGCGACAAGCCGTTGCCGCGCAAGCTCGTGATCACCAATCGCAATGACGAGGCCCGCCCGCAGTCGCTCCAACTGATCGACTGGAACCTGAAGCCGACGTTCAAGGACGGGGTCTTCAAGTTCACGCCACCCAAGGGCGCGACTGCGGTCGAAATTCGCCCACTGGTTCAGAAGTAAAGGAGCGCCAACATGAAAAAATCATTCAACAAATTCTTCCTGGCCCCCCTGACGGTTCTCGTTCTGACCAGCTTTGCGCTGGCGCCAATCGCTGAGGCTGGTCGCGGCGGCGGTGGTCACGGTGGTGGTGGCGGTGCGCGCGCTGGTGGTGGCGGTGGCGCTCATGCAGGTGGTGGCGGCAACCGGCAAATCAACAACGCTCATGCCGACGCGCGCACCAACAACGTCCGCAACACCAGCGTAAACAACGTCAATAACCGGAATACGAATATCAATTCCAACCGGAACGTCAATGTCAATGTCGATAACAACCGCGGTTGTTGCAATGGCGGCTGGGACAACAACTATCACCCGGTCGCTACGGCGGCGGCAGTGACCGCCACGGTGGCTGTGACTTCCGCCGTTATCGGTTCGATGGTGCGCACCGTGCCCGCCAACTGTGTTCCGGTCAACTACGGCGGCATGATCTATCAGCAGTGCGGCAGTACCTGGTATCAGCCGCAGGGATCAGAGTACGTCGTGATCAATCCGCCTTACTGAGATTGCCGAGCGGGGCCGGAATCCACTTCGGCCCCTTTTTTGACGTGTGACCCAGCCCTGAACCATGAGCATCCGCTCCAGTAAACAAGAATGAATCGTCCGTTCGCCCAAAAGCAGCCGATGGCTGTTGGCCTGGCCAGCATTTCTGGTATTTCATTCGCGGAAAGCAAATCCGCGCTGGAGATATCGCCACGTCTTCCCGGATCGCAACTGGTCGTTCCCGTATTGAACAAGCAGAAGGGGCGGGAAGACGTTGCGACCGTGGTTGCTCGTTTCTAACGGCGAAATCGGTTGTTTCAGGCCTGCGTAGCTGATCTGAAGCGTTTGTGGCCCCATTAATCAACCTTACGCCAGCAAATTGTTCATAATGCCTACCAATTCGCAAACTAAGCCGTTAGCCCGATAGAGCTTTTCGCCATGTTCAGGAATCCTGCCTTCCGTCCCCAATCACGCGCCATAGCGCTTGAGCCACGCATCCTCTTCGACGGTGCGGCAGCTGTTGCGGTCGACCAGCAAACCAGCCCTGATTCCGCGCTGCACGCTCCTGTGCCGGCCGCCGAGGCAGCGCCGCGCACGCTGGTCGTCATCGACACGCGCATCGACAACTACCAGGCGCTCGCCAGCCAGGCCGCCCCGGGCGCGGATGTCGTGTTGGTCGGCGCCGGGCAGGACGGCTTCAAGGCGATTGCCGATGCGCTCGCCGCCGGCGCCAAGGCCGGCTCGATCCAGATCCTCTCGCATGGCGCCGCCGGCCAGTTCGCGCTCGGCAGTCAAACCGTTTCGGCCGACAACGTCGCCACACTGAGCGATACCCTGCGTGCCTGGGCGCCGCAACTTACCGCCGATGCCGACATCCTGCTCTACGGCTGCGGCACCGGTGCCGGCGAGGCGGGGCGGACGCTGGTCGGCCGCCTGGCAGAGCTGACCGGCGCCGACGTCGCCGCCAGCGCCGACGACACCGGCGCCGCGGCCGCGGGCGGCAACTGGGTGCTCGAAACCGTCGCCGGGCGCATCGAGACCGCCTTTGCGGGCGAGAGCTACGCCGGCCTGCTGGCCAACGCCGATCCGACCGTGACCCTCTCGGGAGCGGCGACCGATGCCCTGCTCGGAGGCACCTTCTCGTTCACCGCTACCTTCACCAATGCTTCTACCCAGGCCGGTTTCGCGCCTTTCATAGACCTGATCCTACCGGCTACCGGCAAGGACGGCGACGATGGCGTCACATTCATTTCGGCCACCTTTCTCGGGCAGACGGTAACCGCCTATGTCATCACCTTCGACGCCGCCGGCAACGCCACCCACCCGCTCGCCCTGGATGCCAGCGGCGCACCGGTTGTGGTCACAGCCGCGACCTACGGCGCACAAGCGGGCGACCAACTCGTGGTCCTGCAACTTCCCTTCGCCAGCGTCCTGCAAGGGCAGCCGGGGATCGGCGTTGTCGTCACCTGCAAGCTCAGCGAACTGGCCGACACCGAAGGCAGCCCGCAGCTCACCGTCAAGGTGCGCGGCGGCTTCCAGTTCGGCAACGATTCCGCGAACAATCCGACGGTCGACCCTTCCCTGTTTGAGGTGGCACCCCGCGACTTTGTTGTAACGCCGACGGTGCTGACCCTGACGCAGACAATCAATGTTCCGGAGGGCGAGACCGCCACCGGCCCCAACTATGGCCGCACCCTCACGGTCACGGCGACGCCGGCGCCGGGGCAGACCCTCACCACAGCGCTGATCGAACAGAAGCTGCCCGATAGCATCCGGGTGACCGGCATCACCCCAGGGGCCGGCGGTGCCATTGAGGCCATCGTCCTCACCGATGGCAGTTACATATCGGATCCGGCGCAAATCGCGGATGTGCTGGCGACGGCGCCTTACCTCAAGCAGTATTACCTCCGCTACGACAGCCTGAGCGCGCCGGTGACAAGCACCGTGTCGTTCTTTGTCGCCGACTTTGCCGACACTCTTGCGAATCCTTTGCCGCCGGTACTCGACCCCGACTCCGGCGATGCCGTCACGATCACGGTCGCCAAGCCATCGGCCCTGGGGCTTTGGCTGCCACTGGACCCACGCGACCAGCACCAGACCGGCCTGCCGCCACCGAACGACGTCCGGCCCGTAGCGATCAGAGCCAACGGCAGCGACGCGACCTTCATCGCCCGCTCGCTGGCGCTCCACAAGACGGCCGCCATTGCTGTCAACCTGGGCAGTGCCGGGCTTTCTCCCGGTGACGAACTGCAATACACCCTCGAACTGTCGATCTCCGACTACTTCGCCTACGGGCAGAGTCTGCGCGGCGGTGGCAACCTGACGATCGTCGACGTCGCCGGCGACGGCCAGACCCTGGTTGCCGGCTCGCCCCGGATGACGGTGTACTACCGCGGGCAGACCTTCGTCATCCCGCTGGTGGTGAGCACTGTCCCGATGCCCGACGGACGCACCACGCTGACCTTCGACCTCGCCCAGTCGATCGCCAACACAAGTGCAATCCTTGGCGGCCAACTTGTCGGCGACCTCGCCTTCGACGGTTTTCAGGATGGCGCCACCCGTGCCGTCATCACCTACCGCACGACGGTTGCGCAGGCCTACACGACCGTTTACACCCAGAGCGAGATCAACGAGGGCGACGCCATCGGCAACGATGCGACGGCGAGCGGGACCATCCTGCTCAACCCGGTCACACTCACCGGCGGGAGCGAAACGGACACCTCGTCGGCGTCGCTGACGGTACCCACCAACCAGGTCGCCGTCGCCATCATGACGGTCAATGGCGGCACGCCGCCGGTGGACGGGGAACTGCGTCCCGGCGACATCGTCACCTTCCGCCTGTCCTACGACCTGACCACCGGCGATTACGAGAATTTCGCCCTGCGCGCCTACCTCCCGCTGCCGCTGTTCGACCTCTCCGGCATCACCTGGAGCCAGGGAGGGGGTTCCGGTCAATGGACCTACGGCGCTGGCAACACCAATAGCGATCCGTCCGCGGTCGATGCGGTGAGCACCGATGCCGGCAACGCCATCCTCTTCGACTTTGGCGACTATGCGATCCCCGCGCTCGCCGGCAGCCGCATCGAAGTCCAGTTCACTTTGACAGTCGGCAACCAGCCATTCGCCGACCAGCGCTCGCTCACCTTGCTCGGGCAATCGACGCAGTTGACCACGATTCCGGTCCAGCAGCAGCTTGTCTCGCAAGGCGTCGCCGTCATCAAGTCGATCGCCGAGCCAGCCCTCGAGGTCCGGCACGGTGTCGTCGCCATCGCTGCGGGCGGCATCGGCACCGTCACGGGGACCACGGGGTCGTGGGCGGCGGCCGGGACCGCCGGTCCGTCGTTCTCCGGCAGCATCACCGACCTGTCGGCCATCGACGGCGCGGTCACCGGTATCGACGGTGGCGACCTCGTGCGCCTGGCGACAGCCCTAGAAAACACCGGGGGGCTCGGTGCCTTTGACGTGACGACGACGGTCACCTTGCCGGCGGACTTCGCCTTCCTCAACGGCAGCCTCGCGCTGGCCAACCTGCAGGTGCGCCGCGGCGACGGGACGCTGCTGGTCGCCGGGACGGATTACTCGGTGTCGGGCAACGAAATCACCTTCCTCGACCCGGGCATCCCCAATCAGCCGAGTCTGCTACCGGGCCGTCCCGGCACGCCCAACGACCTGAGTGGGGCCAACATCGTCGTCATCACCTACGACGTCGTCGCCGCCGCGGGCGTCGCGGCTGCGCGCACGCTGCAGACGACGGCCGCGCTCACCAATTACGCCAGCACCAACGGCGGCCCCGATTTCAACCCGGTCGACCGGACCGATACCGCCGACCAGCAGGTCGCCTCGCCGCTCGTCGCCAAGGGCTATGCCGGCGGCACGCTGAGCGACGACGATTCGAGCGCCACGCATACCACGGGCAGCAAGCTCGTCATCGGCGAGGCGATGCTGTTCGACATCGTCGTCACCCTGCCCGAGGGCAGCACGCAGAGCTTGCGCGTCACCGATCTCGTCCCGGCGGGCTTTCGGGTCGACACCACGTTCAACGGCAATGCCGGCTACCAGCTCCTGACCACGGTCGCCCAGAGCGGCGCCCTCGGAGCCGACTTCGCCGGAACCGTCAGCGCCGGGACGCTGACCGCTCCCGGCGGCGACGGCGTCGATCTCACCCTGGCACTGGCCACCGCGAGCGCCAATGCCGACAACGACACCACCAACAACGCCTTTGTCGTACGCGTCCGCCTGGTCGCCGGCAACGTGACCGTCAACCAGGCCGGCGGCGTCCTCGTCAACCGCGCCGAGGCCGCGTTCACCGACCCCGACGGCGACACCCCCAACGGCTCGACCCCGGTCGACCGCACGCTCGCATTGACCGGCAGCGCGCCGACGGCGACCATCGTCGAGCCGACGCTGAAGATCACCCAGGCGGCGGCCACCAATGGCTTGCGCCCGCCTGGTCAGGTCGACGCCGGCGACACGGTGACCTACACGATCAGCATTAGTAACGGCAGCGCCACTAGCGACTTCAACGCCTTCGACCTCAGCTTCCTCGACAACCTGCCCGTCGAACTGGACAGTCTCGCCATCGACTCGGTGACCTACGCCGGCGGTGCGACCGCCAATGGCGGGCCCGACTTCACCCTGACCGGGCGCACGCTGGCGACCGCAGCCAATGCCAATATCGACGTCCCGACCGGCGGCACGATCACGATCAAGGTCAGCGGCGTGGTCAACGCCAGCGCCGCCAACGTCGCCGACTTCACCAATACCGCCGCGGTGGAATGGACGAGCCTCGATGGCACCAGCAGCGTGGCCCAGCCTGACGAACGCACAGGGGCCGACGGCCTGCTCAACAGCGGCGTGCTGAACGACTACCGGCAGCAGAGCAACCTCAAGCTGCTCGTCGTTTCCGGGGCGACGATGACCCATGTCGGCGGCCTGCCCGATACCCCGGCGCCGTCGCCCGATACCACCGCGCCGCAAACCGTCGCGGTCGGCGAGATCATCCGCTACCGCGCCGCCTTCGCGCTGGCCGAGGGTATGACCGACGGTGCGACGGTGCGCGTCTCCCTGCCCGAAGGCCTGAGCTTCGTCAATGACGGCACCGCGAGCATCGCCTTCGTCTCGAATGCGGGCATCGGCTATGCGGGGCTGACCACGGGCAGCGCCAACCAGATCGGGCAGATCACCGACCTGACGCAGACCTATCTGCTCGCGGACATCTCGAACACCGCCACCGCAGCCCTCGAACTGGCCGTGATCAACACAGGCAACCCACGCCAGATCAACTTCTCGCTCGGCAATCTGGTCAACAGCGACTTCGACCCCGACCGCGAGTTCGTCTACATCGACTTCAATGCCCGCGTCGACAACACGACGGCGGTGGATACGAGCAAGAGTTTTTCCACGTCCGCCAGGTTCTACTCGGGCGGCGGCGCGACGCAAATCGACAAGACCCAGGCCGTAGTCGAGAACATCGTCGAGCCGGAGCTGCGTGACCTCGACAAGACGGTCACCGACTTCGATCCGAACACGGCCGGGACGAGCGGCACGGCGACGGTGACCCTGTCCTTCTCCAATACCGGCGATGCCAAGGCCTACGACGTCCGCCTCGCCGACGGCATGAGCGGCGGCAGCAACTACGTCCTGCAAAAGGTGGTGATCGACGGCACCGACTACCTGCCCGGCAGCCTGCCTGCGGGGGTCACCGTTACCGCCGGCGGCGGCATCACGGCCGATTTCGCGACGGTTGCGGTCAACGCGAAAATCCGGCTGGTTTACACGGTCGATGTCGCCAACGACGTCATCCACAACAGCGCCGACGCGACGCTGTCGTGGACCAGCCTGCCCGAGACTTTCGCCAGTTTTGCCGGTACCGCGGTGGGACCGGACGGCGCTGCGAGCGGCGAGCGTGTCGGCAGCGACGGCCCGCCCGGCCCGGCCAACCCGCCCAACAACTACATCGTGCGCGAGGGCGCCGGCCTCGGCATCGTGACCGGGATCCTTTGGGACGATACGGCCAGCCCGACGTCGAGCGCGACGCCGGACGGCCCGGGCATGGCCGGTATCACGGTGACGCTGCGCTGGGCGGGCGCCGACGGCATCCTTGACAGCGGCGACGACCGGCTGTTCACCACGGTGACCTCTACCGACGGCAGCTACCGCTTCGGCGTCCTGCCGGCCGGGCAGCAGTACCGGATCACCGCCCCGAACCCGGTGCTCGCCCACGATTTCGCGGGCGATGTCGACGCTGCCGACGTCCGCGTGGACACCTCGGGCGCGCCGTTGGGCGAGGTCACGATCGGGGGCTTCGGCGAAGCGGCGACCGGGACCGCCGACTTCGGCTATGTGCGCGAGAACGACGCACCGGTGGTGACGGTCCCGGGAACCCTGACCATTTTCGAGGACAATCAGGCGACCCCAGGCCAGCCGCCGGGTCCGCCGGTCGCGGTCAGCGGTATCTCGATCGACGACATCGATGCCGGCAACGGGACCGTTCAGGTCACCGTCACTGCGGCCCATGGCCGCCTCGATATTACGGCCCTCAGCGGTAGCAGCGTCAGCGGCGGCGCCCTGAACAGCAAGGTGTTCATCCTCGAGGGCACGCTCGCCCAGCTCAACGCGGCGCTGGCGACGCTGACCTACATGCCCGATCGCGACTTCAACGGCAACGACACGCTGACCGTGGTCGCCAACGACCGCGGCCAGCTCGGGGATGCGAACGGCAACCTGATGCCCGGCGAAAACCCGGGGGACGCGCTGACCGACACCGGGACCATCGACATCGTCATCACCCCGGTGAACGACTTTCCGCAAGGCGTCGACGACGTCGTGGATGCCCTCGAGGCGGGCGGGCGCTTCAACGATGTACCCGGATTTCCCGGCAGCGACAATATCCTGGCCAACGACATCGACCCCGACATCGACACCAACAACGACCGGCTGCGGGTGACCAGCATTACTTTCGGGGGCACCACGTTCAACCTCGATCCCGCGCCGAGCATCAACCCGGTTTTGATTGATGGCGACTATGGTCGGCTAGTCGTCTTCCCGAACGGGCGCGTCCGCTACAACATCGACAATGCCGATCCGGCGGTGGAAGCGCTGCGCACCACGGCGAACACCCTCAGCGAAACCTTCACCTACACGCTAGCCGACCGGGACGGCGCCACGTCGGGCGCGACGATCACCGTCACCATCCAGGGCGCCAACGACGCGCCGGTCGGCTCCGACGACACGGGCATTGCCGTCGAGGCGGGCGGTGTGAGCAACGGTACGCCGGGCAGCGATGCGACCGGCAATGTGCTCCCCAACGACACCGACGTCGACGCCTTCGGCGAGACCCGCGCGGTGACCGGCATCCGCGCCGGCCCGGAAACCGTGGTCGGCGGCGGCACCATGGATGGCGTCGCCCCGGGGACCGACTCGGGCAACGGCACCGTCGTCGCCGGCCTCTACGGCACGCTGACCATCGGCGCCGACGGCAGCTACCGCTACGTCGTCGACAACGCCAATGCGGACGTCGAGCGGCTCGCCGCCGGCGATACGCTGCTGGAGACGTTCAGCTACCTGGTCAGCGACAAGGAAGGCCTCACCGACATTGCCGAACTGGTCATCACGATCGATGGCGCCAACGACAACCCGGTCGCCAGCGACGATATCGCCACCGGCCAGGCGCAGTCCATCGTCGGCGGCACGATCAGCGGCGGCACGGTCGTCGGCGGCACCGAGCAGGGGCTCGAGGTCAACCCGGTCGGCAACGTGATCACGACCGCCAGCCGCCCGATTGGCATCCCTTCGCCCGGAAATGGCATCGATTCCGACGTCGACCGCACCGACAACCCGAACACGCTGCTCCGCGTCACCGCAGTCCGCACCGGCGCCGAATCCGGCAGCGGCACAGCAGGTACCGTCGGCAGCACGCTTGCCGGTGCCTACGGGTCGCTGACGCTCAACGCCGACGGCTCCTTCAGCTACGACGTCGACAGCCGCAATGCCGACGTCTGGCAACTTCCGGCTGGCGCCACGCTGACCGACACCTTCACCTACACGCTGACCGACACGGCGGGACTGAACGACCAGGCGCAGATCATCATTACCGTGGTCGGGGTCAACGATCCGCCGGTCGCCAGCGATGTATTCCCGATCGCCGTCGAGGCGGGCGGCATGGCCAACGGTACCCCGGGAACCGACCCGACCGGCGACGTGACCGCCAACGATTTCGATCCCGACGGCGACCCGTTGAGCGTCACCGCGATCCGAACCGGCCACGCGTCGGGCACCGGTACCGCCGGCACAGTCGGCAACGGCCTCGCCGGCACCTATGGCACGCTGACGGTGAACGCCGACGGCACCTTCAGCTACGCCGTCGACAACGCCAACCCGCTGGTCGAGGCGCTGCGCATCGGCGCCCAGACGCTGACCGATACCTTCACCTATACGGTCTCGGACAACCAAGGCGAAAGCGACACCGCAGAAATCGTGGTCACCATCCGGGGGGCGAACGACAATCCGGTCGGCGTGAACGACGCTGCGACTGCCGTCGAGGCCGGCGGCATCGCCAACGGCATCGCCGGCACCGATCCGACTGGCAACGTGCTGGTCAACGATACCGACGTCGACAGCGTCGCCAACGGGGAAACCAGAACCGTGACCGCGATCCGCACCGGCAGCGAGGCGGGCGTCGGCACTGCGGGCACGCTCGGCATCGGCCTCGCCGGCACTTATGGCACGCTGACGATGATTGCCGACGGCACCTACCAGTACGTCGTCGACAACGCCAATCCCTTGGTCGAAGCGCTGCGCACCAGCGGACAGACGCTGGCAGACACGTTCACCTACACGGTGCGCGATACCGCAGGCGCGACCGATCTGGCCCAATTGACCATCACCATCCAGGGCGCCAACGACAACCCGGTCGCGCGCGACGATGCCGGCATCGCCGTCGAGGCTGGCGGCGTCGCCAACACCACACCGGGCAGCGACGCCACCGGCAACGTGCTGGCCAACGACACCGACGTCGACAGCAGCGCCAACGGCGAGACCGCGACCATCGCCGGCTTCGCCAACAGCGGCGGCACGGCGGGGATGGTCGGCGGCGTTCTGGCAGGCACCTACGGCACGTTGACCCTGAACGCCGATGGCAGCTTTACCTACGTCGTAGACAACGCGAATGCCGTCGTGCAGGGGCTGCGCACGGCGGCGAACACGCTGGCGGATACCTTCACCTACACGATGCGCGACACGGCCGGCGCGACGGCGGGCGCGACGCTGATCATCACCATCCGCGGCGCCAACGACAACCCGGTCGCCGTCGACGATGCCGGCACCGCCGTCGAGGCGGGCGGCGTCAACAACGGCACGCCCGGCAGCGACGCGACCGGCGACGTCCTGTTCAACGATACCGACGTCGACAACGTGGCTTACGGCGAAACCCGGACGGTGACCGCGATCCGCACCGGCAGCGAAGGCGGCAGCGGCACCGCCGGGGTTGTCGGTAGCAGCCTCGCCGGCGCTTACGGCACGCTGACGGTGAACGCCGACGGCACCTACACCTACGTCATCGACAACGACAACGCGGCGGTGCAGGCCCTGCGCCTCCTGGCGAACACGCTGACCGACACCTTCACCTACACGATGCGCGACACCGCCGGCGCCACCGACACGGCACAGTTAACGATCACTCTTCGTGGCGCCAACGACAATCCGGTGGCAACGAACGACCGAAATTTCGCTTTTCCGCCGACACTCTCCCCCCCGCCGGCCATTCCCGGACTGAACCCGGTCGGCAACGTTCTTACCGGCCTCGGCATTCCGCTCCTTTTCCAGCCGCCCGATACGGACGTCGATGCTTACGGCGAGGCCTTGTCCGTCAGTGCTGTGCGTACTGGCGCGGAGGGCGGCAGCGGGGTCGCCGGCATCCTCGGCTCGCCTCTGCTCGGTCAGTACGGCAATTTGATACTGAATGCGGACGGCAGCTACCAGTACGTCGTCGATTTCAGCCTGACTGCGGGTCTGGGGCCGAGCGACCGAGTCGTCGATGTCTTCACGTACACCACCCGTGATGCCCTGGGGTTGACCGACACGGCGCAATTGACGATTACGGTCCGTGGCCGCAACGACCCGCCCATCGCACTGCCGGTCCGGGTGACGGCGATCGAGGCCGGCGGCGTCGCCAATGGCACGCCGGGCCTCGACCCCGCTGGCGATGCGCTCGCCAACGACGTCGATTTCGATGGCGACTCGCTCAGTGTCGTCGCGATCCGCACCGGACCTGAACTGGGCAGCGGCGTGCCGGGGACAGTGGGCACCGGGCTGGCCGGCGCCTACGGGACGATCACCGTCAATGCCGATGGCACCTTCACCTACGTGGTCGACAACGCCAACCCGCTGGTCGAGGCGCTGCGTACCGCGGGCGACACGCTGGTCGACGAATTCACCTACACCGTATCCGACATCTACGGCGCCAGCGACACGGCCACGATCAGCGTGACCATCACCGGCGCCAACGACAACCCGGTCGCTGCCGACGATGCCGGCACCGCCGTCGAGGCGGGCGGCATCGCCAACGCGACCCCGGGTGCCGACGCGACTGGCGACGTTCTGGCCAACGACACAGACGTCGATCTCTACGGCGAGACGAAGGCGGTGGCTACGGTGGCCGGGGGCACCGTCGGAGGCCTGACTACCGGGCGCTACGGCACGCTGACGCTGAATGCCGACGGCAGCTACACCTATGTGGTCGACAACGGCAATCCGGTCGTCGAAGCGCTGCGTACCCCGGCTGAAACGCTTTCCGAGCAGTTCGTCTACACCGTCAGCGACGCACTCGGCGCGACGGCAACCGCAACGCTAAGCATCACCATCCGGGGTGCCAACGACAACCCGGTGGCCCGCGACGACACCGGCCTCGCCACCGATGCCGGCACCGCGCCGGTCACCAGCGGCAACGTGCTGCCCAACGACAGTGACGTCGATGGCGGCGACACCAGGACGGTGATTGGCGTGCGCACCGGGCCCGAGTCCGGCACCGGCAACGCCGGCATGGTCGGCACGGCACTGTTGGGCCGCTACGGTACCCTGGTGCTGAACCCGGACGGTTCCTGGACGTACACGATCGATACGACCAACCCGGACGTGGCCAACGCGGCCGGCGCGGGACGCATACTCAGCGACGTGTTCACCTACACGATGCGCGACACCGCCGGTGCCACCGACCAGGCCCAGCTTGTCGTCACTCTCGACATGACGGCGCCCTACCAGGAGCCGTCGTCGGGGCCGTTCTGGGGCAGGGAGCACCAGGATGTCGGCGCGCTGACGCCACTGCCCGACGTCGAGCCTGTCGTCTTCGTCGAACGCATGGTCGATGCCATCCAGCGCCAGCTTGCTGTTTCCAACCTGCGCAACGACGGCACCTTCGTCCGCCTCGGCCTGCAGCGGCAGGCCGAGGCGGCGGCCCTCGTCGACGATGGCTCAGACGTCCGCCGGCGCCTGATTCCCGAGATCGAAGCGCAGTCGATCGGACGCGGACTGGCGCGGGTGAACGGCCAGTTCGTCGGCCGCACCGTGCTCGACCTGGCGACCGAGGCCAGGATCGACGACATGCGCGTCCGCTTCCGCCACGACGCGACCAGCCTCGCTGCCGACGGCCTGCTCGACGACCCCTCTTGGCAAGCACCGGATCCGCAGCGAATGTTCTCCGAGGTTCCGGAGACCAGCGCGGTGATCATCCGCCCCCAGGCCGGCCTTACCGCCGCACCGTCCTTTGCCGAGCAACTGCGCCACGCAGCGCAGCGCTTGCACCCGGTTGCGGTACACTCTGCTGCCGGCTCCGATTCCAACCAAGCCTCCTGATTCCATGAACCGCCGAACCCTGACAATTCATCGCATGAACAGCCTGGCGGTCTTCGCCAGTAGCCTGCTTCTCCTTGCCGGCTGTGGCTCACTGACCCCGACGCCCTACACCAAGGATGAGATCAAAGACCGTGTGGTTAGCGACCGTCAGAAGATGTTCGCCGAGCAGGAGCCAGTCAGCGGGCCTATCACCTTCCACGAGGCAGCGGCGCGGGCGCTCAAGTACAACCTCGATTACCGGCTGAAACTGATGGAAAGCGCCCTGTCGCGCAGCCTGTACGACGTGTCGAAATTCGACATGCTGCCGCGCCTGGTCGCCAATGCCGGCTATGCCGGTCGCAGCAACACCGCCGGCGGCTATTCGGAGGGGATCAATCTGGCGACCGGCAAGCCCGACGGTATCGTGACCCTGGTGCCTTCGACCGCAACCGAGGACAACCGCCGTCTGGCTGGGCTGACCCTGTCTTGGAACGTGCTCGATTTCGGGGTTTCCTATTACCGCGCGCAGCAGAAGGCGGACCAGATCCTGATGGCCGAGGAGCGTCGGCGCAAGGTCGTGCAGAACGTGCTGCAGGACGTGCGCAACGCCTATTGGCGCGCTGTCGGCGCCCAGCGCCTGATCGGCGATGTCAACAGTCTAATCGACCGCACGCACAAGGCGCTGGAAGCGGCCAGGAAGGCCGAGGACCAGGGCCTGCTACCCCGCCTGCAGGCGCTCTCTTACCAGCGCGCGCTGCTTGATGCTGTCAGTCTGATGAACCTGCGCCGCCAGGACCTGGAGCTGGCGCGCGCCGAACTGGCAGCGCTGATGTCGCTGCCACCCGGCACACCGATGGTGCTGGCCGATACCGAGGAACCGATCGTGTCGACGCTGCCAAACGACACAGAAACCCTCGAGCGCATGGCGCTCGAACGGCGCCCGGAGATCATGGAGGAGTGGTACCGCAAGCGCGTCACCGCGACCGACATCAAGATCGCCAAGGCGCAGGTGTGGCCCAACCTGTCGCTTGAGGCCGGTCCGCTTTACGACTCGAACAAGTACCTGTACAACAACAACTGGGCCGAGGCCGGACTGCGCCTCTCGCTCAACCTGATCAAGCTGCTGCAGTGGCCGGCGCTTGATCAGGCCCAGGCAGATCAGGAACTGACCGACGACACACGACGCATGGGGCTGTCGATGGCGGTACTGACCCAGGTGCATGTCGGAAAGCAGCGCTATGAACTCTCGCTCTCCGAACTGAAGTTCGCCGAGGAGATCATGCGTGTCGATGGCCGCCTTCTTGAATACGCCAAGGCTGCCGCGTCGACCTCGGTTGACTCCGAGTTGGAGGTGATCCGCGCCGAAGCGCGCTGGCTGCTCGCCCGCTACCAGCGCCAGGCCGCGTACTCGAATGCGCAGGCGGCCTGGGGCCGCTTGTACAACTCGGTCGGCCTCGATGTGATGCCCGAAGCCATCGAAAGTCACGACATCAAGACACTCGCTGCCGAGATCAAGCGGACGATGGGCAAATGGGAATCGGTCGAGCTGCGCGCTCCCGACACGCCGGCCACTCCCAAGGCGCCGAGCTAGGGTGATGCGCCAGCTCCAGATTCTGGCCCTGCTGTTCTCGGCACCTGCGCTAGCCCAACCCCTGCCGGCTGCGCCGGCCACTGCAGCAACACCCGCGCCGGTCGTCAAGCCGTCAGCGGTTGCCGATGCCAACGCCATTCGCGTCCTGCTCGCGCCTGAGGTCGAGACTACGCTTGTCGCGCAAATGGCAGGGCGCATCGAGGTGCTGAATGCCAACCTTGGCCAGCCGGTGGTCAAAGGCAAGCTGCTGATCGGTATCGAATGCGGCGAATCCCAAGCGCGCCTGCGTATGGCCGAGGCCGAACTGGTGGCTGCCCGCGACACGCTCACCGGCAAGACGGGACTCAAGAAGTTGAATGCGGCCGGCGATCTTGAGGTATCGACGGCGCAGGCTGCGGTCGACAAGGCAAAAGGGGCAGTTTCCCTCGGCCGTTCGCAAGTTGCCTACTGTTCGCTCAATGCTCCGTTCAACGGCCGGATTGCCCGTGTCTACATCAAGCAATATCAGGGCGTGAATGCTGGGGCGCCGCTGGTCGACCTGGTCAGTGATGGGCCGCTCAAACTGCGCCTGAATGTGCCATCGCTTTATCTACGGCAGTTGAAAGTGGGAACTACGTTCGACGTGGCTGTCAATGAAACCGGCAAGACCTATCCGGCCAAGGTGTCGGCGATCAACGCCCGCGTCGATGCGGTGGCGCAAACGGTCGAACTGGAAGCGCGCATCGACGGCAAACACTCAGAATTGCTGGCCGGCATGAGCGGCATTGCCCACTTCTCTTTCACGCCTTGAGCGAACCGACTCTCCCACACCCGCAGCTACTGCTGGCGATCGCTGCACTTGAAGAACGGGCGCGGGCGGTCGACTCGCTCAACGGCCTGGCCTTCTCGATCGCCAATGACCCTTACCCCTTGCTGGGATTTCGACAGGCACTGGTCTTCGATTGCGCCGAGCCGACCTGGCAGTTGCGGGCAGTTTCCGGGTTGGCGCGTCCCGCCGAGGATTCACCCTATCTCGTCTGGTTGAGACGGGCGGCAGAATGGCTGGCGGCAATTCCAATGCCGGAACAGAGCCTGTGGCTGTCTGCTGCGAATGCCGAGTTGCCGGACGCGATTGCGTCGGGCTGGGCGGAGTGGTGGCCTGATGGAATCTGGTGCTTGCGTATCGTTGACCGCAACAATCATTTGCGCGGCATGGCAATCTATCTGCTCGATGCGCCTCCCGACCCGATCGTTGCCGGGCAAGTGCTTCGACTGACCGGAACATGGGGTTATTGCTGGACGAGCTTGACCCAGGGCCAGGCCAACTGGCGCTGGCGCCCAACCCAGCGCCAGAAGAAGGTGCTGGCCATCGGCCTTGCTGTGTTCTGCCTGCTGCCGGTACGACAGACTGCCTTGGCGCCGGCTGAGATCGTCGCCCTTGATGCCACGGTAGTTGCTTCGCCGCTGGACGGCGTCGTCAAGCGTCTTCATGTCCGTCCCAATCAGGCGGTCAAGAAAGGCGAAATCCTGCTGTCGCTCGACGACACGACGTTACAGAACCGACTGGAAGTCGCCCTCAAGGGCGTTGCGGTTGCTGATGCCGAACTGAACGCCGCGAGCCAGCGCAGCTTCGATAACGCCCAGAGCCGCAACGACATCGCGCTGCTCACCGGCCGCGCCCAGGAGCGCCGGGCTGAACTGGCCGCCATCCGGGCACAACTGGCGCGGGTCGAGATGGCCGCGCCGCGCGATGGCGTCGCCGTTTTCAGCGATCCGAACGACTGGCTGGGCAAGCCGGTCGTCACCGGTGAGCGGATCATGCTTCTGGCCGATCCGGCAACTCCTGCGATGCTGATTCATCTGCCGGTCGCCGACGCCATTTCGCTTGATCTCGGGGCGCCCGTCAAACTCTACCTGAGTGCCCACCCGCTATCGTCGATTGAAGGCCGCATCAGCGAAACCAGCTATCAGGCGATCACCACTCCGGATGGCGTCGCAGCTTATCGTCTGCGCGCAACGATCGATGGCCCGGCGCCGGATGCCCGGCTGGGTCTGCGGGGGACTGCCAAGGTCTATGGCGGTTGGGTTGTCCTCGGCTACTACCTGCTCCGGCGGCCGCTGGCGACGCTGCGCTCGTGGAGCGGGTTCTGATGCAGGCCGAGTTCGAGCGAGCGTTGCCGCCGCTCCGGGAAGACCTGCGTATTGTCGAGGCCGCACCCGAGGCAGACGGCTCGCCAGCCTGGGTAATTCAGGATCCGGTGGTCAATCGTTTTTATCGCATCGGCTGGCTCGAATTCGAATGTCTGCTGCGCTGGGGGGCGCCTGCCGCTGCAGTTGCTGCCGATATCGCCGCCATGACGCCGCTGCACGCTGCGCCTGATCAAGTGCTGGCGCTGGCCGGCTTTCTCGATCGGCACCAGTTGCTGCGCCCCGGGCCGGAAGCGACCGACCGGCTGGCTTCACAGTCAGGGGGGACGCCCTGGCTGAAGTGGCGCTGGTGGCTGCATCATTACCTGTTCATTCGCATCCCGTTGGTTCGTCCACAGGCTTTTCTCGCCCGCACGGCAGGGCATCTCTCCATCCTGTTCCAGCCGGCCATGCTTTGGGTGCTTCTCGCGTTGAGCGGACTCGGCTTGTTGCTGGTGTATCGGGAATGGGATGTTTTCAGCGAGGCGGTGGTCGAATCGCTGTCGCCGCAGGGTCTGCTCGGCTTTGCCTGCGCCCTGATCCTCGCCAAGACCTTGCATGAACTCGGCCATGCGCTGGTGGCCACCCATTTTGGCGTGCGCGTCGCGCATATGGGCATCGCTCTGGTTGTCATGTGGCCGATGCTTTATACCGACACGGGGGAATCCTGGAAGCTTCGTTCGCGTCACCAGCGGCTCGCCGTTTCTGCCGCCGGCATTTTGACCGAACTGGCACTGGCCGGATTGGCGACACTGGGTTGGGCGCTCAGCGAACCGGGCTGGCTACGGACGGCTTGTCTCTATTTGGCGACAACCAGCTGGATGCTTTCGCTGGCGCTCAATGCCAGTCCCTTCATGCGCTTCGACGGTTACTTCATCCTCTCGGACCTGCTTGATTTTCCCAATCTGCATGAGCGCTCTTCCGCGATGGCAAAAGTCGCCCTCCGTCGCGCGCTACTCGGTCTGGATGAGTCGTGGCCGGAAAATTTTCCTGATCGCCAGCGCCGTCTGTTGATTGGCTTTGCGCTGGTGACATGGATTTATCGGCTCGTGATATTTCTGGGCATTGCGGTTGCGGTCTACCTGTTCTTCTTCAAGATTCTCGGCATCTTGCTGTTCATCGTGGAGTTGGCGTGGTTTGTGGTTATGCCAATTTGGCGAGAACTCAAGGTGTGGTGGGTACGGCGCATTGAGGTATCTGGAGCACGCCGCCGCTCAATGATGATGATGGCCGGAATGGTGTTGCTGCTGTTAGCCATTCCCTGGAAAACCGAGGTGCGCGGGGCGGGGGTGGCGCATGCGACCAGGCAGAGTGTCCTGTTCGCCCCATATCCAGCGGTGATCGCATCCGTTCGTCCGGGCGGGCCAGTCGTCACTGGTGAAATTCTGGTTCAACTCGACTCACCGGATTTGCGAGCACAAGGTAGTCGCAATCAGGCCAAAGCCTACGCCCTCGATGCGCAGTTAACCGGCCTGCAGGCAATGGAACGAGGACAGGAACAGGCCAGTGCCACAACCGAGCGTCTCGGTGAACAACTGGCTGAGGTGCAAGCGACTGGTGAAGAACTGAATCGTCTTGCATTGCGGGCCGATTTCGACGGGATGTGGCTTGACCTCGACCCGCAGAAGCAGGCTGGCGCGTGGGTTAACGGCAAGCAACCCTTGGGCATCTTGATCGACCCACAACGCTGGCAGGTTGACGCCTTTGTCGAGCAAGGCGATGTCGAACGCCTGCGTCCTGGCGCCAATGCCATTTTTTACCTTGAGCACCGCATTGATGCGCTACGTGGCAAGGTATTGAATGTCGATACCTCCCCAATATCCCGCCTCGACCACCCGATTCTTGCCACGCGCCATGGCGGACCAATCGCGCTGGCGATGCACACACAAGAATTGATTCCGGCAGAACAGCTGTTTCGTGTCCGAGTAGAACTTGATGATCGGCTGGAATCCCCAAGGGAAGCACGCGGCGTAATAGTTATCGATGGCGAGCGTCGAAGTCTGCTGGTTGCAGGGCTACGCAATGTGTTCGCAGTTTTGATTCGTGAGAGCGGGTTTTAGTCAGCCACCGACCAATTTATAGCTGGCTACATTGGGGGATTGACGTTCCAGGCAGATTTCGATTGGGCGGCACCTAACCGCTGAAATGCTGACGGAGAGAGCCATCGAGTGGAAATCTCGTCCGCAGCTTAAGTTGAGACAGGAAGCCCGCGTATTTCGGTGAGTTTGGAAAAGTCTCGCAAATCGAATCCCTCCTTGTTTCGCGTTTTAAGTTGAGATTTTTCCGGTTTTCAGCAGCTTAACTTGAGACTTTTCCCGGCTATTTCCAGTCGGTCGTATCCAGAACTGTCTTGTCGGGTTCTTCGTCCAGTTCGAATTGCTCACGAAGGAAGGAATTAGTCAGCTCGTCGGCCAAAGCAAACCTTGGGCCTCTAGATAGAATCGGTCGGCAGTTGCCTTTGAAAGTACCCCGCCAAATTGGCTGCTGTATCCCTGATGGCTGCCGCTGATGCCTTTGACGGCACAAACGTCAATTTCTCCCTACGCATTGTTTCATGCGGCCAATTGCAACTGAAATATCGCAACAAGAGTTATTGCGTCGCTCTCGAACTGACGAAAAGCGTCGACACAAACGAATCGCATATAGCAACCAAATATTGAAAAATAGCCTTTTGCTCACCAAATGGATCATTTATTGATACTCTGGCATTCTGACTCGCCAGAGCATTCGATTTACCATATATTGATGTTGTCATTTATCCGAGTCGCTCATGACCGAAATTCAGCAACTCCTCGTCACCGTCAAACGGCTTCTGAAGGCCAGCGGCCTGACCTATCGCGATGTCGCCAAGGCCACGAATCTGTCCGAGGCGAGCGTGAAGCGGCTATTCTCTACTGGCAATCTGTCGCTCAACCGACTGCTCAAGCTGTGCGCCATGCTCGACATGACCCTGACAGAGCTGACCCAAGAAGCGGAGGCAAGCGTACCTCGCTTGAGCAGGCTGGACGAGTCGCAGGAAGCCGAGTTGGTGTCCGACCAAAAGCTGTTGCTAGTCGCTGTCTGCGCCCTCAACCACTGGCGCTTGGCCGATATCGTCGAGCACTACTGGCTCAACGAGGTCGAATGTCTGCATCGGCTGTTGCGCCTAGATCGCATGCGTCTAATAGATCTGTTGCCGGGCAACCGCATTCGCATCAATGTGACGCGCGATTTCGATTGGCTACCGGGCGGCCCAATCGAAGGCTACTTTGCCTGCCATGGACGCGACGATTTCCTGTCGGGTGCCTTTGACGGCAACGATGAGTCAATATTTTTCGTGCACGGGATGCTAACGCCGGAGGCGCGTAAGCAATTCACCAATCAGTTGCGCAAGCTGCGTCGTCAGTTCGCCTCCCTGCACGACGAAAGCCAGCATACGGCCATCGGCGAACGGCACGGCACCGCCATGCTGCTCGCCCTGCGCGAATGGGAGCCGCCTGCCTTCCACGAGCTACGCCGACCTGCAACATCCACTCCATGACCATAAACAATATCCGCCGCATCGGCATCCTCGGCACCGGCCACTCCCTGCCTGCAACAGTAGTCACCAGCGAAGAGTTGGACCGGCGTTTCAACCACTGCCCCGGCACCATTGAGTCTAACGGCGGGGTGCGTCGGCGTCATTTCGCCGGGAGCGACGAGACCGCCGCACAACTTGCCGCAGAAGCGAGCCGGCGTGCGCTCAAAGCCGCCGGTATTACGATCGATGACATCGACTGCCTGGTTGCCGCCAGCGGCACCATGGACCAGGGCATGCCCTGCAACGCAGCCCTCATCCACCGCGAACTGGGACTATCCAGACTGGCCATTCCGGCATTCGACGTGAACGCCTCCTGCCTCGGCTTTCTGGCTGCGCTGGACGCCTTGTCCTGGCCGATCGCAGCTGGCCGTTACCGAAACGTGCTCATCGTCGCCGCCGACATCCCTTCCTGCGGCCTTGACTGGAGCACGTTGGAGGCCAGCGCTATCTTTGGCGACGGCGCAGCGGCGGCCGTGATCGGCCCCGGCGACGGCGCCTCACGCCTGCTGGCAGCAGAACTCAATACCCTATCGGAAGGAGCCGACTTGTGTCGAATTCCCGGTGGCGGCAGCCGCTACCACCCGACCCGCATCGACCAGCCTTTCGACAAACTGGCTCTTTTCCGCATGGACGGCAAGGGGGTGTTCAAGCTGGCCACCCGACATTTTCCAGGCTTCCTCGACCGCCTGCTGGCCCGAGCCGGAGTCCATCGCGATCAACTGGACTGGATCGTGCCGCATCAGGCCAGCCACCTAGCGCTGTCGCATGTCAGCAAGCGTCTTGGTTTCGCGCGGGACAAGGTCATCGACATATTTGCAGAGCATGGCAACCAGGTCGCCGCTTCGCTGCCCACCGCGCTTGATATCGCCATCCGCGACGGCCGCATCCGGCGCGGCAACAAGGTACTTCTGCTGGGTAGCGGCGCGGGCCTGTCGCTGGGCGGCGTGGTGATGGAATACTGATGAAGATTCTGGTCACCGGCGGCACCGGATTCCTCGGCCGCCACGTCGCCTGGCGCGCCGCCGACGAGGGCGCCGAGGTGGTGTTCACCGGCCGCAGCGCAGACGCCGCCAATGAGGTAATCCGCCATGCCCCGGGGCCGATGCGATGGCAGCCGCTCAAACACGGCGACGATGGGGCCGCACAGGCCTTGACCGAGGCCGCACGCAGCGCCAATGTCATCGTTCACTGCGCCGCCCTCTCATCACCTTGGGGCGCCTTCGACGAATTCGAGCGCGCCAACGTTACCAGCACCGCCGAAGTTATCGCCGCCTGCCGGGCCAACAAGGTGTCCCGCCTGGTCCATATCTCTACGCCCAGCCTCTACTTCGGTTTCGCAGACCGGCTCGCCATCCGGGAGGACGCCGTCCTGCCGCCAGCCGCCAACACCTACGTTTTGACCAAGCTCGCCGCCGAGCGGATGGTGCGTGATGCCGATCTGCCGGAAGTCGCCATCCTGCGCCCGCGCGCCCTGTACGGCCCTTGGGACCAGACTCTGGTGCCGCGCATCCTGCGCGTGATGACCCAGGGTGCCATGCCGATTATGCGTGGCGGCCGGATCCACCTCGATCTGACCTACATCGACAACGCCGTCGAGGCCGTCTGGCGGGCCGCCACCTTGCCCCTGCCACGTGACGTGAACACTTGGAACGTGAGCAACGGCGAGCCACGCGAACTGCTCGATGTGCTTACCGTGATGGCGCGGGAATTCGGCCTGCCGCTACGCACTAGAAGGGTGCCCTGGCCGCTTGTCGATTTCGTCGCGCGCTGCCTGGAGATCTTAGCCCGCCTAGGCAGCGGCCAAGAGCCTCCACTTACCCGCTACAGCGCCGGCGTCCTCGCTTTCAGCCAAACATTGGATGTATCCGCCTTGCGCAACGACCTCGGCTGGCAACCGAAGGTCGGCATCGACGAAGGCATCCGCCGTCATGCAAAGTGGTGGCGGGCGCTGCAGCCATGAGTACGGTCGAACTGCACCTGCTGCGCGTCGGTGCCTGCCGCCATCTCGAATGCATGGCGGCACGGGGCGGGCGCTGGTCGGCAGTGGAGTTTCCCGCCTTGTGCGGCCTGATACGCCACCCAAAACGCGGTTGGCTGCTCTACGATACGGGCTACGCGGGCCATTTTTTCACCGCCACCGACACCTGGCCGGAACGCCTGTATCGGGCCGCCCTGCCGGTGGAACTACCGGAGGCGGAAGTGCTGCGCACACAACTGGTGGGCTTCGGGCTGACGCCCGCTGACATCGGCACGGTGATCGTCTCTCATTACCACGGCGACCACATCGCCGGCCTGCGCGATTTTCCCAACGCTCGTTTCATCGCCCTGCAAGCCGATACCAACCGTTTCGCTGCGTTGGCCGGAAAGCGTTGGCGCGCCACCCTGGGTGGCCATCTACCTGACCTGCTGCCGAACGATTACTTCCACCGTGTAGTCGCTGCCGACCGCGCGCCGAAGCGCAACCTGCCCGGCTGGCTGCACCCCTTCGAGACCGGCCATGACTTGTTCGGCGACGGCAGCCTGATCGGTGTGCCTCTGCCCGGCCACAGCCACGGCCAACTCGGCCTGTTCGTGCCGGATGCAGCGGGCCGTCCGGTTTTCCTGGTGGCAGATGCCTGCTGGTCCCTGCCGGCCCTGCGCGACGCCCGTCCCCCCGCCTTCCCGGCCCTTCTGGTCAACGCTGAGCGTCGGCGCTACCTCGATACTTTCCGGGGCCTCACCAGCATCGCCCGGCGCGAAACCGCTGTCGCCGTGCTGCCCTCGCATTGCCGAATTGCTTGGCGGGAATTTACGCATGGTGCCTGACGCCCTCGTTACCGTCTTGCACTTCGCCCGCACCCGCTGGGCGCTGGATTTCCGCGACCGGGCCAAGTTGGAGGCCTGGCAGGCGAAACGGCTGGCCCGGTTCATGCGCGTCGTCTTACCGAGTGCGCCGTATTACCGGAACATACGAGCTACCGGGCTGGCCGATTTGCCCACCATGGACAAGGCAGCCATGATGGCCGATTTCGCGGATCGCAACACCCGGGGCGTGCGGGCGGCCGAAGCCTTCGACATTGGCCTCAAGGCCGAGGCTACGCGCAACTTCGCACCCATGCTGGGCGATCTGACCGTCGGCCTGTCGAGCGGCACATCGGGGAACCGCGGTGTGTTCTTGGTCAGCCGGGCGGAGCGCCTGCGCTGGGCCGGAATCCTGCTCGGCCGTGCCCTGCCCGGCCACCTGCTGAAACGCCTGCTGTCGCCATGGATGCCACCCCTGCGCATTGCCTTCTTCCTACGCGCCAACAGCAACCTCTACACCACACTCAACAGCCGACGCATCGACTTCGGTTTCCATGACCTACTGGGCGGTGTCGAGCCTGCCTTATCCCAACTGAACATCCAGCAGCCAGACGTGCTGGTTGGCCCACCCTCGCTGCTACACGCCCTGGCGGCGAAGGCACGCGCCGGACAGCTCACTATCGCCCCCAGCCACGTTATCTCGGTGGCCGAGGTACTGGAGGACGCCGACCGAGAGGCCGTGCGCGCCGCCTTCCATGTCGATACTCACCAAATCTACCAGGCCACCGAAGGTTTCCTTGGTTACACCTGCGAGCACGGGACCTTGCACCTGAACGAAAGCTTCGTGCATATCGAGCCGGACTGGCTGGACGTTGCCCACACGCGCTTCCAGCCCATCGTCACCGACTTCTCCCGAGAGACCCAGTTGATCGTGCGCTACCGCCTCAATGACGTCCTGCGGGTGCGCGACACGCGCTGCCCCTGCGGCCGAGCCGAACGCGCCATTGCCGCCGTCGAGGGCCGCGCCGACGAGGTGCTCTGGCTGCCAGCCCGCGCCGATGGCCGTGCCGTTGCGATCTACCCTGACCACTTCCGGCGAGCCATGCTGTTCACCGGCCCATCGGTACGGGAATTCGAGCTGGTCCAGACAGGTATGCAATTCAACGTGGGCCTGCTAACGGAAGGAAGCCAGGACGAGGCCGCAGCACGCGTCAGCGCCGAACTAGACACACTCTGGCACTGCCTCGGCGTCGTTCCGCCCACGCTGAGGTTTACCGATTGGCAGGCGCCTTCACCCGGCGTGAAGCGCCGGCGTGTCCGCCTACAGTACCCTCCTGAAGGACTGACATGCACGTTCTGATCTTGGGTGCCCGCGCTCCCGCATGCCTGGAATGGGCCCGGGTATTCCGTAGCGCCGGCTGGCAAGTGAGCGCCGGCGATTCCCTGCGCTGGCCAGTGACCCGTTTCTCCAGCGCAATCCACGATTATGTCCGCCTGCCCGAACCCCGCCCCGACCCGGCTGGCTGGGTCAATGCCTTGACGCGAGAAGTGACCGTGCGCGGAATCAACCTCGTTCTGCCCACTTGCGAAGAGTCGTTCTACCTAGCCCACGGCCGCGACCGGATTCCAGCCCGGGTAATAGTGCCCCCCTTTGAACTGATGCATGAGTTGCATCACAAGGGCCGATTCGCGGCGAAGGTTAAAGACTGGCCGGTCGAGGCCCCGGAAACACACCCGCTCGACTCCAACGAGTCGGTCCGTCGATTTGCCGCCGGACTCGATACCCGGGACTGGGTATTCAAGCCGGCCTATTCACGCTTCGCCAACCGTACCCTGCTGCGCCCATCCGCGGAGCAATTAGGCACGATCACCCCGACACCCGAGCAGCCCTGGATCGCCCAGCGCTTCGCCGCCGGTCGTGAGCATTGCAGCTACAGCTTGCTGGTCGACGGCCGCCTCACCGCTCACGCCTGCTACCACCCACGTTACCGGGTCGGGCGCGGCTCCGGCATTTGGTTTGAGCCGACCGACCCGGCGCCGATTCGCGCCTTCTTGGAACGCTTCGGCGCCGAGACCGGCTACACCGGCCAGGCCGCCTTCGACTTCATCGAACTGGCTGACGGCAGTTGCCGGGTGATCGAGTGCAACCCGCGCGCCACCAGTGGCGTGCATCTCTTCGACGACCAGCCACGCGCGCTGGTTGATGCCCTGCTGGGCGCCGACGGCGTGCTCAGGCCGACATCGGAACCGCGCCAAGTTGCCCTAGCCATGCTGCTCTTCGCGATCCACAAACACGGCCTCGAGCGCCGCTTCTGGCGCGACTGGAAAAGCGCCCGTGATGTGGTCGCCCGGCCCGGAGACCGGGGGCCGCTACCGGCCCAGATTCCTGGCCTAGTCGAGATCATCAGCCGCGCCATCGTTCGCCGTTGTGGCCTGCTCGCCGCAGCCACCGCCGACAGCGAGTGGAACGGCCAAGCGCTGGATACGCCGCCGTGCGACTGAGCGCCCCCGTCGAAGCCGGCCTCTCAGCCCGCTCGGAGACCGAACGCCGGGCGCTGGCCTTCGCCCGCCACGGAGCCCCGGCCATTGGCAATGTCGAAACCCACATAGTCATGCTCGACACAGGGCATCACCTTTTCCCGGTCACGGTCAACAACGGCGACGAAAGTGCCGACAACAGCTACGTGGCCTCGCCGCTGACCGCCTACACCGGCTACGCCGAATACGAGATCCGCCAGCTCGACCGGCCCTGGCTGACTTGGCCTCTGCTTGGTTTGACCCGGGCTGCGGGTGGCTGGCTGGCCCGAGCGCGTATCGACCGCATAGTCCAAGTGAACAACTGGCTGCTGTCCACCAATCTCTATCCGCCCGACTGGGACGGTGCTGACTTGCCCGCTATCACCGACTATCTTCTAACCGTGTATCCCGACCACGCCATCGGCTTTCGCTCCCTCAATCGGTACAGCAACGCTGGACTTATCGCTCGCCTGGAAGCCCGGGGTTACCTAGCCATCCCGAGCCGGCAGGTCTACCTGTTCGACGGCGCGGCGGGCAAGGATGCCGGTTTCCTGCGCCGCCGCGACAGCCGCCGCGACGCCCGCCTTCTCGTCGGTACGCCTTATCAACGGGTATCTGGCCAAGACCTGTCCGACGCCGACTACCCGCGCCTAGAGCATCTCTACAACCTGCTCTACCTGGATAAGTACTGTCCGCTAAACCCCCATTTCACCGCCGGCTGGATGCGTTCCGGCCAGCGCGACGGCTGGCTGGAACTAACCGCACTGCGCACGCCAGCGGGGCGCATCGACGCCGTGCTGGGCTGGTTCGCAAACGAAACGGTGATGACCTCACCTGTGGTCGGTTACGACACCGCACTGCCCCAGAAGACCGGGCTTTACCGTCTCATTTCTCAGATCAGCCTGGAAGAAACCGCGCGCCGGTGCGGCCTTTTCAACATGAGCGCCGGCGCCGCCGGGTTTAAGCGCCTACGCGGAGGGCGCCCGGAAATCGAATACAGCTACGTATTCGTCGACCATCTGCCGGCTTACCGCAAGCGCACCTGGCGCCTGCTTGGGAGCCTGCTGCGCGGCGTCGGCGTCCCCATCATGGAAAAGTACGAACTATGATCGACCTTACCCGTCACTGGTGGCCCGTGGCCACCGTCGCCGAACTGGACGCCGGCAAGCCACTGGCGCGGCAATTGCACGGCCAACCGCTGGTGCTCTTTCGCGCCGCTGACGGCCAGCCCGCCGTGCTGCCAGATCGCTGTCCGCATCGCCACGCGCCCCTGTCCGCCGGCCGCGTCCACAACGGCGAGCTGGCCTGTCCCTACCATGGCTGGCGCTTTGATGGTGGTGGCCGCTGTGCCCGTGTGCCCGGCCTAGATGACGGGGGCAGCCGGGGTGGGCTATTGCCGCCCTTGGCCAGCCGGATCGGCCACGGCCTAGTCTGGGCCTGCGCCACGCCGGACGCGGACACACCGGAACCTTCCCCCCCGTCGATCGAGACAGATGTAGATACATTCTTCCTGGTCGAATGTGTGCACTGCTCTGCCGCCGAGGCGGCCGAGAACCTGCTCGACGGCAGCCACACCCATTTCATCCACGCCGGTTGGATTCGCCGCGACGGACACCGCCAGGATGTAAAGGCCGAAGTACGCCGGATCGGCAACGGCATTGAGGCACGCTACAGCGAGGAAGGACTGCAGTCTGGTCTCGTCTCCAGTCTGCTCGAAGGCAGCCGCACAGAGAGCTTCGGCCGCTTCCGCCTTCCCGGCGTAGCCGAGATCGAATATCGTGGCAAACACGGCCTCAATCTACTGGCCACCGCTTGGCTGACGCCCGAGGACGCCGAGCGCCTGCGTGTCCACATCCGCGTCGCCACCCGGCGCGGCCTCGCCCCAGCCTGGCTGAAGCGGATTTTCCTGCACCGCTTGTTCGGCCTCATCCTCAAGCAGGACAAGCGCATCCTCGAACAGACCCGCGCCAACCAAGCCCGCTTCAAAACGTACGGCCCGCCTACGCCTCTGCTCGACTCGCCGCTCGACTTGCTTGGCGCATCAATTCGCCGCCTGCTGGCCGGTGAAGCAATCGACACTTCGGTTGACCGGGAAATTCGCTGCCGCCTTTGATAGCTGCTCATGGTGCTAACTGAACGCCAAAAGACGGCATTCAGAACCCGGGAATCCCGTTATTGGCGATGATTACCGGTCACTGGAATCATTTGTTTTTGGCTTTTTCGGGGTTTCCATAGCAAGGGTTGCAACCCAACTGGCACGAGAGGAGTCGGGATTCCCTCCCTCAAGGAGTTCAGACTACAACAAGGAGAAGATGAATCACTTTCTGCAGCTTAGAGATGAAATTGAGAAGCTCCTTCGGCAGGTCATTAAGGTACGTCTTTCCGAACAAAAAGCACTCGTTGTGGAGCGGTTCATATGGAGAACAAATGCCGCCCAACCCATCTTGCCACCTGACGCTGCGCGATGAAGCCGCGCAGCCCCGGTGAATTCAAACATTGAACGGCAGCTTTTCAATTCGAGCTACTTCCGCTTTGGGCACGGAGTGCGCATTCGCTGGAAGGGAAAGCTGCCGTTCGCCTCGGTTCAAGGGAGAACGGCAGGTTATCGACAGATTGCTGCCTGATTCTGAGCATTTGGCCAATGGCCGGATTGGCCGAACTTCGGCCTCAAGCCAGAATTGGGTGGCTATGTAGCAGTCATCAGCCGCTCTGCAACTGATAGCAGTCGATGGTCGATTCCCATTAGCTAGAATGGCTCTCGACCCATTTCGGACCTTCTCTTTTTCCCAAAATGGCCGTTTTTCTCGCAGCCAGGGTCTATTGGGTTTAGAGCTGCAGAAAATTAAAATCGTATTCCTCGCAATAAGACGCTCTGAGAACCTTACATGTCTCGCCCATCATCTGAGTTAGTACAGCTTCTGCAGGTCTTTGAAAAGGACTTAGATACACGCTTAGCTGACAACTGCATCCACTCACAGGATGCGGACCAAACGTTGGAACTACTCATGCATCTGAGCGAGCACGTGGCGACTTGCAATCCGGGGATCAACTCATGGGACAAGGCCATCGAGGTCTATGCCGCGCACTTGGTTTCTGGCGCGAGCGGGGAGACACCATCGGCAGAGGGAATCTCCGATGACTTGTTGTTCGCGGCACACTATTACGAGTTGCGAGACTATCTTTATTACGCTTTTAACTTCGAAGGCGCCTTCCAATGGACAATGGATGACGCACAGGTAGATATTCGGTTCTTGGACCGATCAATTCCGCGTCAATTTGCCCTCTCGCATAACGAAACTATTTTGAGCTCGTTGGAGCATATTCACGACGCTTCATCGCGGCACGAGCTTCAGGCGCTTATAAGAGGGATCGGTGAATGTGGCCAGATTAATGGTCGTATAGATAAGTTGCTGAAGGCCGAGGCTGAACACAAGCTGGCTGCGTACTTTTCGATCATTCCACATGACAGCCAAATCGACTTAGGCGGCTATACCTATGCCCAGTTCTACGCTGTTTACCGGATGCTGGTCAGCATGGCGTTATGGCATCGTTATCAGACAACAGTCTACGACCGTAGGGGGGCGCTCTCCATGAGCGAGAACGAGTTGGTCGCAGCCGCAGCAACTGATACTGGCATCGCCGAAGACAACTTGCGACGAATTTTATGTGACCTAATCTATGATGCTGCGGCTGCACGCGATCGCTTGAGTCCTGGCTATTTTTCCCTAATGCGCGAGGGGCGTTCGGGGCGCATCTGGATGCGTCCGACACACTTTTGTACCCACGAAGGAATAGTTGGCCTACTTCGCGTGGTCGCGCAGCGACGCAGCAAATTGTTTCTCAGCAACGTCAGCGGACCTTTGGGTGCGCGCTTCGTGGATCGATTGGCCACAGCCTTCTCCGCGCAGGGATTCCAGTGTCTGCGAGAGGTCAAGCTTGCACAGTATGACTCTAGGTTGCCGGACATCGACTTACTTGTGATCTCGCACGAGCCTACACTCGGCTACGTCATCCTTGTGTGTGAGCTCAAATGCCCATTGCCATCCGCTTGGGCCAAGGATCATTTGCGTGCCTTGAATTCTGACGGTATCTCGAAAGCGTTCATCCAAAGCCAGAGAATCGGCGATTTTCTCACCAGTGAAGGTGGGTTAGAGGTGTTACGTAACTGGTTGCCGAATGCAGGGCTACCGCCGTTCGATCATTTTGTGGTCATCCTTGAGCCAATAGTGATCACATCGCACAACGGTGGCATGTTCTTTGACGCGATGCATACTCCGGTCTTCGCGTATCGCACGATTGAAAGAATGCTGCAAGCCTGCGATGGGGACATGTCCTACATCCAACACATGCTGCACATACACAACGATTTCATCGACCACAATGTAACGACTACGAGAAGGTCGATTTCCCTAAAGCAGCGGCATGTGAGCTACGACGTGCTTGATGACCAGCCAATCGTTCGCTTTCCTCTGAACCATTGGCGCTCGGATGTCTCCAGGGATTCCCTGGTGCAGGAGTTTTTATCGTCTGGTCTCCGCCCTCTGGACGCGTTTCAGATGGCATTGCAAGGACTGCCGGTGGAATTGTCCGGCGAAACCACGGGGGAGATTGGTCAGCTTCCGCGAGATGGCCAGCGGACAGTCATCCTATTCGACCAGAACCCCGAACGCCGTGGTATTTACCAGGCCATTCGGGAGTCCATCGGAGCGGCACCTCCTGCAGACGCTGATTCTTGATTTCAGGTCGATTGTCAGAGCGTGACAATTCATACTGTTTGCAATTGACGGTATCCACTGCGGAGGGGACCATCACACCCACCTGACATAGCGCGTCGTTGATCAGGACTTACCGCGATACACCAAACGCCTTGACCATATTTAGGATTGCCATTCGCGTGCCCCTTAAAGACACGCCGGCAACGTACTTTCTGAAGGTCCCACAACCGAACCGTTTTGTCTGTAGCACCGGTGAGAGCGAGCGTTCCGTCGGGACTGAATGCGTAAGCCCGAATTTCTGACTTACATGGAAGTTGGACGAGCGTTTCTGTGTCTTGATCCAGCCGAACATACGCTTCGACCTTCGTCAATTTCTCGAGCGGACGACAGGCCTCAATCAGCCTCTGATATGCCTTTTCACGACCAACGAGCTGCCAGTCGATATAGAGAAACTGTGCCAAAGAACCTTTGATAGGCGTATCGTCAAGGCGCAGTGGAATGAAGCGGCGATCCTTATTCAGGGGATCGCGGAACCGAAACGTACCGGTCTCCAAAGTAGCCCAGTCAGAGCCAAACGCATTGACCGACATACAGAGTATCAGAATGCGAGAGTTCTCCAGCCCATCCTCAATCTTCGCTGGGATGCTATCGCCAGGTTTCAGCGCCCACTCATCGAACCAGACCTTCAGTCCATCCGTCTGCAAACGTATGGCCACTTCACGCACGACATCCTTGTCCTTAGAACTATGGCTCAAGAACACATCAAAAGGGAATTGTTCAGTCGTATTCGGCATATCATCAAAGGCGATAGAAAAGAGAAGGCTGGCCACGCTTTTTGAAGTAACGCTAATGATTCAGAAATATTTTCAAAATCTAATCATTACGCCAACTTCCAATGCTTTCGCACCATCAAAAATCACGGAAGCATACACGAAGACAATCAAGCCAGAAGTGACATCGCCGTACTCGCATATTCAACCAGTTCCAAAGCGGTTAGAAATATTTACCGTTCTATCAGCAACAAATCTGGCCGATTTTCCCGTAACCAAGCCCGCGTATGCTCAATCGTAGCCGCCGCTCAACCCCAGCGGCCGGATTGGCCGAGCAGTTCTCGGTTAGCCACGACTCTGTACGACTACTCCCCTTAGAAAACTGCTGCTATTCGCCGAGACGATCAATGTCTCTTGGGTTCACAGAGTACGCATTCATCGAATGGGGAAGCAGCCGTTCGTCGGGCTTTGGCTCTGACCGGTTGGTATCCGGCCTATTGCTGACTGTTACGGACCGACTTCTGACTGGCTGCATTAGCCGAAATCCTGCCCGTTGAAGAAACTTAGTGAGTTCAAATCGTTGGGTATGTAGGCGTTTTTCAATCGAGATCGCAAAACTCAAATCCTTGGATTTGCCTTGTTTTGTGCTATCTGGCGCCTAGAAATCTTTGGAGATCATTGTCGCACAAGGGTTTGCTATCTCGACTTAAGCTGCGAAAGTCTCGACTTAAGCTGCGGACGAGAGGAAATGACAAAGAAAATTGCTTGACGAATTCATATCGATGTATTTAAGATAATCGATATGAAAAAAGACTACTCTCGTTCCCTGCCGCCCGAGTGGACTGAAATGTCCCGGATTTTCGTCGCGCTTGGTGACGAGCACCGGCAACGCATCCTGCTGCTGTTCGAGCCGGGCGAGCGTTTGAACGCCGGGCAGATTGCCGAGGTGTCGACGCTTGGGCAATCGACGGTGTCGCACCATTTGAAAATCCTGCGTGAAGCCGGGGTTCTCGCGTCCGAAAAAATTGGCAGGGAAGTCTGGTTCTGGATCAACCGCGATGCCCTGGAAAGCACGCTGGGGAATGTGCTCGACTACCTGAAGGAAAACGCCTGATGCGCAAGATTTTGCGGCCGCTGTTGCGCGGCCTGGCCCGATTGCTGTTTCGCATCGATATTCAGTTCCGGCAGTCTGATTTCTCGCATGAGCGCCTGCTGATTGTCGCCAATCACGAATCCTTTCTCGATGGTTTGCTGCTCGGCCTGTTCCTGCCCATCGATCCGGTTTTCGTCGTTCATACCAGCATTGCCAACAGCTTCTGGTTCCGCATCCTGCTCTCGCAGGTCGACTATCTTGCAGTCGATCCGACCAGTCCGATGGCGATGAAGAAGGTCATCCGGCTAATCGAATCCGGCCGCCCGGTGGTCATCTTCCCGGAGGGGCGCATCACGCTGACCGGCTCGTTGATGAAGGTTTACGACGGCCCGGCCTTCGTCGCCGCCAAGACCGGCGCGACGGTGATTCCGGTGCGCCTGGACGGGGCTTCGCGCTCTTATTTCTCGCGTTTGTCCGGCCGCCATCCGAAGGAAATCTTTCCGAAAATCAAGTTGACCGTGTTGCCAGAAGCGCATTTCCCGATGCCCGAAGCCGCGACCGCTAAATTGCGGCGGCGCAAGGCCGGCGAACAGATGCGCCGCTTGATGCAGGAAATGATCTTCGCCTCGCGCCCGGAGCAGACGATCTACACCGCGCTGTGCGACGCGGCGGAAATCTTCGGCCGCGGTCGACGCCCGTTCGAGGACGTCAAGCAGGTCGAGTATTCGTACAACGACCTGCTGAAGATGGCGCTGATCCTCGCCCGCCAGGTCGAGCGCCTGACCAGGCCCGGCGAGCGCGTCGGCCTGCTGCTGCCCAACCTGGTGCCGACGCTGGGCCTGATCTTCGGCCTCAGCGCCCGCCGCCGGGTGCCGGCCATGCTCAATTACACGGCCGGCGTGGATGCCATGCAGGCCGCCTGCGACGGCGCCGAAATCCGTACCGTCATCAGCTCGCGCGCCTTCGTCGAACAGGGCAAGCTGACCGACAAGCTGGCCGGCTTGAAGGGCGTGCAAGTGCACTATCTGGAAGACATTCGTGAGCGGATCGGCCTTGGCGACAAGCTGTGGCTGATCCTTTACGCCATCCACTTCCCGCGCGCCTTCGAACTGAAAACCTCGCCCGAGGAAGCCGCCGTCGTGCTTTTCACCTCCGGTTCCGAAGGCAAGCCGAAGGGCGTCGTGCTGCCGCACCGGGCGATCCTCGCCAATATCGCGCAGATTCGCGCCGTCATCGACTTCTCGGTGTACGACAAGGTGCTCAACGCGCTGCCCATCTTCCACTCCTTCGGCCTGACGGCGGGCGCGCTGCTGCCGGTGTTGAACGGTGCCAGCCTCTTCCTCTATCCCTCGCCGCTGCACTACCGGGTGATTCCGGAACTGGCCTACGACCGGGGCTGCACGGTGCTGTTCGGCACTTCGACCTTCCTCGCCAACTACGCCAAATTCGCCAACCCCTACGACTTCTACCGCCTGCGCTATGTGGTCGCAGGTGCCGAAAAGCTTTCCGAAGCGGTGCGCAGTCAGTGGTTCGAGAAATTCGGCCTGCGCATCTTCGAAGGCTACGGCGCGACCGAAACGGCGCCGGTGATTGCGGTCAACACGCCCATGGCCTATAAAACCGGCACCGTCGGCAACCTGTTGCCGGGCATCGAACATCGCCTGCTGCCGGTTTCCGGCATCGAGCACGGCGGCATCCTGCATGTGCGTGGCCCCAATGTGATGTCCGGCTATCTGAAGGCCGACCAGCCGGGCGTGCTGCAAGCGCCGGCTTCGGAACTTGGCGAGGGCTGGTACGAAACCGGCGACGTGGTGCAGATCGACGACGAAGGCTTCGTGAAGATCGTCGGCCGCGTCAAACGCTTCGCCAAGATCGCCGGTGAGATGGTCAGCCTCGAAGTCGCCGAAAAGGTGGCGACCGCGACCTCGCCGGACAAGCTGCACGCCGTGTCGAGTCAGCCGGATGCCAGCAAGGGCGAGGCGCTGGTACTGTTCACCACCGACGGCGAGCTGACCCGCGAGTTGCTGGCCAACAAGGCGCGCGAACTCGGCGTGCCCGAGCTGGCGGTGCCGCGCAAGATTCATCGTGTCGAGTCGCTGCCACTGCTCGGTACCGGCAAGGTCGATTACGTGACCCTGAAACGGCTGGCGGAGGCAGTGTGAGCTTATGCCTGTCAAATGTTTGGGGTACAGTTTCAGGACTTTCCGCTTCGTTCCAGCCTATCAACAGGACTTAAAAATGATCAAACGTCGATTCACGATTTCGCTCGCTCTGGCACTTGCGCTGTCGCTTCCGCTGGCTTCGTCGCATGCCGCCGGCGGCTCGGTGGAAAACGCGACCTTCACTTCGGCGATCAGCGGGAATGCGCCCACCGATTATCGTCAGCAGTTCTCGAACGACACCCCGGTAGTGTATTTTTATGGAGAGTTGCTTGACCTGAAGGGGCAGACGGTCAGCCATCGCTGGAGTCTCGAAGGCAAGCAGATGCAGGTGGTCCCGATCAAGGTCACCAAGGTTCGCCAGCCAGCCTGGTCGAAATCCGCGATGCAACCCGAGTGGACGGGCAACTGGACTGTCGAGGTCGTGGACAAGGACGGCAATGTCCTGCGCCGTTCGAACTTCGCTTACAACCCGAATTAAATTTGCCGAAGCCATGCGTCGATTACCCAGTGAGCGCCCAGCGCGCCCGGATGCTTGCCTGAGCATGGATTTGCCCGGCGCAACAGGACCATGAGCGGACAATTCGGACTCCTCAAACAGAAGCGTTTCGCGCCTTTCTTCGGCACGCAGTTCCTTGGCGCCTTCAACGACAATCTGTTCAAGAACGCGCTGATCGTCCTGCTGACCTTCCAGTCGGCGCAATGGACCACGCTCCAGCCGGAACTGCTGGCCAACCTGGCGGCGGGAATCTTCATCCTGCCTTTCTTCCTGTTCTCGGCCACCGCCGGGCAACTGGCCGACAAGTACGACAAGGCGCTGCTGGCGCGCCTGGTCAAGGTGCTGGAGATGGTCATCATGGGCGTCGCGGCGGTCGGCTTTTTCATGCACAGCCTGAATCTGCTGATGGGGGCACTGTTCCTGCTCGGCCTGCACTCGACGCTGTTTGGGCCGGTCAAGTACGCCATCCTGCCTCAGCACCTGCATACCGACGAGCTGGTCGGCGGCAACGCGCTGATCGAGGCCGGCACTTTTGTCGCCATCCTGGTCGGCACCCTGGCCGGTGGCCTGCTCGCCGGTTCGGTAGACCATCCGGCATGGATCGCGGTCGGCGGCTTCGTCGTCGCGCTGGCCGGCTACGTGATCAGTCGCGGCATTCCGGCGGCGCCGGCACCGGTCCCCGGGTTGAAGGTCAACCCCAATCCGATCACCGAAACCTGGCGCAACATCAACTTCGCCCGCGCCAACCGCACCGTTTTCCTGTCGATCCTCGGCATTTCCTGGTTCTGGCTCTACGGCGCGCTGTTCCTCGCCCAGTTCCCGGCCTACGCCAAGAACGTGCTGGGCGGCGGCGAATCGTCGGTGACGCTGCTCCTCGCCACCTTTACGGTCGGCATCGGCCTCGGTTCGCTGTTGTGCGAGCGGATGTCGGGCAAGCGCGTCGAAATCGGCCTTGTCCCGTTCGGCTCGATCGGCTTGACGCTGTTCGGACTCGACATGTATTTCGCCTCGCCGGTCGGGCTGATCGGGAACAGTCCCCACGAACTGCTCGCCTTGCTCAGCCTGCCGGCGATCTGGCGCGTGCTGTTCGACCTGATGATGCTCGGCGTCTTCGGCGGCTTCTTCATCGTGCCGCTCTACGCGCTGGTGCAACTGCGCAGCTCGACCGAGCACCGGGCGCGCATCATCGCCGCCAACAACATCGTCAACGCGCTGTTCATGGTCGTCGGTGCACTCGGGGCGGCGGCGTTGCTGACAGCCGGGCTGTCGATCCCGGCACTGTTCGGCATCGCCGCGCTGCTCAATGCGGCAGTGGCGATCTACATCTATGGGCTGGTGCCGGAATTCCTGCTGCGTTTCATCGCCTGGCTGCTGATCAAGGCCGCCTACCGGCTGCGCAGCGAAGGGCTAGACCACATCCCGGCAGAGGGTGCCGCCGTTCTGGTCGCCAACCATGTCAGCTTCGTCGACGCAGTGATCATCATGGGCGCCGCACCGCGTCCGGTGCGCTTCGTCATGGATCACCGCATCTTCCGCATTCCCGTCCTCAGCTATGTCTTCCGCCATTGCGGCGCGATCCCCATTGCCGCCGCCAAGGAAGACCCGGCGCTGATGGAAAAGGCCTTCGCCGCAGTGTCGAGCGCGCTGGCCGACGGCGAGCTGGTCGCCATCTTTCCTGAAGGCAACATCACCCGCGACGGCGAACTGCAGCCCTTCCGTCCCGGCATTTCGCGCATTCTCGCCGCCAACCCGGTGCCGGTCGTGCCGCTGGCGCTGTCCGGGCTGTGGGGCAGCTTCTTCTCGCGGGTCGATGGCGAGGCGATGAAGTCCCCGTTCCGGCGCGGGCTGTTCGCGCGGATTACCTTGCGCGCCGGGCCGCCGGTGGAAGCTACGGAAGCCAGCCCGAAAATGCTGCATGCGCAGGTGCTGGCCCTGCGCGGCCCGGAAAAATAGGCCATTCCGGCGGTCGACCGCAGCAGCCAAGGTAAAATCGCCCGATGAACCGGCAAGCCCTCGTCCAAAGAATCGATCTCTACGAAAAGCTGATGCGGCTCGACAAGCCGATCGGCATCCTGCTCCTGCTGTGGCCGACGCTGTGGGCGCTGTGGCTGTCGGCGGACGGCCGGCCCGACCGCATCGTGCTCTGGGTCTTCATCCTCGGCACGGTGCTGATGCGCTCGGCCGGCTGCGTCATCAACGACTATGCCGACCGCGATTTCGACAAGCACGTCGAGCGCACGAAGGAACGTCCGCTGACCGCCGGCAAGGTGACGACGAAGGAGGCGCTGGCACTGTTTGCCGCGCTGTCGTTGTGTGCCTTCGGCTTGGTGCTGCTGCTCGGCAATCCGCTGGTGATCTGGCTGTCGGTGCCGGCGCTCTTCCTCGCCGCCAGCTATCCCTTCACCAAGCGTTTTTTTGCCATTCCGCAGGCCTACCTCGGCATCGCCTTCGGTTTCGGTATCCCGATGGCCTACGCGGCGCAGCTTGGCGAAGTGCCGGCCGAAGCCTGGTGGCTGTTGCTTGCCAACGTCTTCTGGGCGGTCGCCTACGACACCGAATACGCGATGGTCGACCGCGACGACGATCTGAAAATCGGCATCAAGACCTCGGCCATCACCTTCGGCCGCTTCGACGTGGCGGCGGTGATGTTCTGCTACGCGGCGACGTTGGGGATCATCGGCTGGGTCGGCTACACGCTGCATATGGGCTGGGCCTTCTTCGCCGGGCTGGCGGTCGCCGCCGGCATCATGGGTGTGCATTACACCTGGATTCGCGGCCGCGAGCGCATGGCCTGCTTCAAGGCTTTCCTGCACAACAACTACGTCGGCGCGGCGATCTTCGCCGGGATCGTCGTCGATTTCCTGGTTTCCGGAAGGAGCTTCGGATGAAGGCTTTGGTTTTTGCCCTTTTTTTGCTGTCGACCGCAGCAGGTGCCGAAGACACGCGGCAATTCGTCAAATTGCCGGCCCCGGCGCAGGAAGCCTTGGTCGAGGAAATGCGGGACAATCTCGTTGCCCTCAATGAGGTCATGTCACTGATTGCCGCCGGCAGGATCAAGGAGGCCGGTGAGGTTGCCGAGGCCAAACTGGGCGTGTCGGCCATGGGCAAGCACCGCCACAAGCCCTTCGACGCGCGTCCCGGCCCGCACATGCCGCCAGCCATGCACGGCATCGGCATGGATGGCCACAAAGCGGCCAGCGAGTTCGCGACGGCGGCTATGACCGGCGACCGCGACAAGGCGCTGGCCCTGTTGCCTAACCTGACCGCGGGCTGCGTCGCCTGCCACTTCTCCTACCGCACGCGATGAAATACCACGATCTGCGCGACTTCATGTCGCAACTGGAAAAGACCGGCGGGCTTAAGCGCGTTGGCGTCGAGGTGGATACCCGTCTCGAAATGACCGAGATTTGCGACCGCGTGCTGCGCGCCGAAGGGCCGGCCATCCTGTTCGAGAAGCCGAAAAGCGGTGACACCCGCCACACCATCCCGGTGCTGGCCAACCTGTTCGGCACGCCGCAGCGGGTGGCGCTGGGCATGGGCGAGGAATCGGTGCAGGCGCTGCGCGAAGTCGGCAAGCTGCTTGCCTACCTGAAGGAGCCGGAGCCGCCGAAGGGCTTGAAGGACGCCTGGGACAAGCTGCCCATCCTGAAACAGGTGCTCAATATGGCGCCGAAGAAGGTGTCGAACGCGCCGTGCCAGGAAATCGTCTGGGAGGGCAAGGATGTCGATCTGGCCAAGCTGCCGATCCAGCACTGCTGGCCGGGCGACGTGGCGCCGCTGATTACCTGGGGCCTGGTCGTCACGCGCGGCCCGCACAAGAACCGGCAGAACCTCGGCATCTACCGCCAGCAGGTGCTCGGCCCGAACAAGGTGATCATGCGCTGGCTGGCCCATCGCGGCGGCGCGCTGGATTTCCGCGATCACCAGTTGGCCAATCCCGGCCAGCCGTTTCCGGTGGCCGTGGTACTCGGCTGCGATCCGGCGACCATTCTCGGTGCGGTGACACCAGTGCCGGATTCGCTTTCCGAATACCAGTTCGCCGGCCTGCTGCGCGGTGGCAAGACCGAGTTGACGCAATGCCTCGGCTCCACTTTGCAGGTGCCGGCCTCGGCGGAAATCGTGCTGGAAGGCGTGATTCATCCGGGCGAAATGGCCCTCGAAGGCCCGTACGGCGATCACACCGGCTACTACAACGAGCAGGCCGAATTCCCGGTCTTCACCATCGAGCGCGTCACCATGCGCCGCGACCCGATCTATCACAGCACCTACACCGGCAAGCCGCCCGACGAACCGGCGGTGCTGGGCGTGGCGCTCAACGAGGTCTTCGTGCCGCTACTCCAGAAGCAGTACCCGGAAATCGTCGATTTCTACCTGCCGCCGGAAGGCTGCTCTTACCGCATGGCCATCGTTTCGATCAAGAAGCAGTACCCCGGTCACGCCAAGCGCATCATGTTCGGCATCTGGTCCTTCCTGCGCCAGTTCATGTACACCAAGACGATCATCGTCGTCGACGACGACATCGACATCCGCGACTGGAAGGAAGTGGTGTGGGCGATGACGACGCGCATGGACGCGACGCGCGACACGACGCTGGTCGATAACACGCCGATCGATTACCTCGACTTCGCCAGCCCAGTCGCCGGCTTGGGCTCGAAGATGGGGCTGGACGCGACCAACAAGTGGTCCGGTGAGACGAACCGCGAATGGGGGCGGCCGATCGTCATGGACGCCGACGTAAAAGCGCGCGTCGATGCCCTGTGGGGAGACCTCGGGCTGTGAGTTTGCGGGTGGTTGCGGTCGACCTCGAAAACGAGGCAATTTCCAAAACCTGGCTCGAACTGCTCGACCACTATGCACGCGACCCGATGGGCGGCGGCATTGGGCTTTCGGATTACGCCAAGGCCAACCTGGTGCGCGAACTGCAAGCCCAGCCCGGTTTCCATGGCGCGCTGGCCTACAGCGGCGGCGAGGCGGTTGGCCTGATCAACTGCTTCGCCGGTTTCTCCACCTTTGCCGCCAAGCCCTTGCTCAATATCCACGACATCGTCACCCGCGCCGACCGTCGCGGGCAGGGCATCGGCCAGGCCCTGCTGCACTGGGCCGAGCAGCGGGGACGCGAACTCGGCTGCTGCAAATTGACGCTCGAAGTGCTGACCAACAACACGCGGGCGTTGGCCGCCTACGAGCGCGCCGGCTTTGCGCCCTACGTGCTTGACCCGGCGGCAGGGCACGCGCTGTTCCTGCAGAAATATCTTTCGGAGAACTGATCATGTCCGAACCCGTCCCTGCGACCCTTGTGCACGGCGTGCGCAATTCGCTGGTGCAACTGACCCATTTCATCTACGGCCTGCACGCCATCGCCGTCCTCGTCGGCGTTACCTCGTCGGCGACGGTCGCCGGCGGATTCGTCTTCGGTCTGCCGTCGCTGGTTGCTGTCTTCCTGAATTACCTGAAGCGCAGCGACGTCAACGGCACCTGGCTGGAAAGCCATTTTCGCTGGCAGATCCGCACGTTCTGGTTTACCGCATTGTGGCTGGTGGTCTATGGCCTGCTGATCATCACGATCATCGGCATTCCCATAGCCTGGATTCTTATCGTCATCCTCGGTCTGTGGGTCGGCTACCGCGTCATCCGCGGCTGGGTGGCGCTCTTTGGCGAGCGGTCGGTCGCTTGAGACATAGGGTCAGGGTTTCCGGGTACGTGGCTGCAGTTCACTGCCGACCCAGCGCGCGAATTCGGTACGCGTGCAGCTACCGGTGCGGTTCAGGCCGTTGCCGTCCACCACCTTGTAGATGACGAGGTCGAATTCGGGGTTGTCGGAGCGGCGCTCGTCGACGATTTGGCGCACCGACCATTGCTGCCCCGGACGGTCGTTGCAGTAGAAGCGCCCGAGCCGGACCTCCGGCAGGCGGGCGTCCTGCGCGCGCTGGGCGATATCCAGCGTCTGGTGAATCAGCTCGCCCATTTCGTCGGGACTGACGTCGACGACGACGTTGAGGTGTTCCATGGCTGCCACGACGTGCCGCTCGTCGATGGGCGGCCAGACGGTGCCAGGGTGCTCCGGTGCGTGTCGGTAGCGCATCAGGCTGGCCGGGTAACGCCGCCACGCGAAGGCGTAGTTGAATACGACGCCAACGATCAGGATGATCGCGCAGTTGAGCGCAATCGGGCTCAGCGCGTAGCGATAACCCAACTCGTGCACGGCGCTGCCGCCGATCACCGCCGCCAGCGCCGTCGCGCCGCCCGGCGGATGCAGGCAGCGCGTCACGTGCATGAGGCCGATCGCCAGACCGACGGCGAGACCGGCCGCCAGCGTCGGATTCGGCACCAGTTGCCAGCAGGCGACGCCGACCAGCGCCGAAAGCACATGCCCGGCCGCAACCGCCCAGGGCTGGGCGAACGGGCTGTGCGGCGCGGCGAAGATAAGGACGGCCGAAGCCCCCATCGAAGGCACGATAACCAGCGCTCCTTCCCGCCCGACGACCGCCTGCGTGACGACGACGATGAGCAGGATACCGATGGCGCCGCCGAGCGTGGCGACCAGTTGCTCACCGGCGTGATGGCCGCTGGCCGGAAAGCCAATGAAGTGCCGGAAGCGTTGCCAGCGGGAGTCAGTCATTGGTTTTGTCGTCCGCTGTCAGATGGCGTTGCGCCACCTCGAACAATTCATGTTCCTCGAAGCGCACATGGGCACCGAGCAGTTTGCCGAAGCGCTGCAGTGTCGCCGGGTCGGCGGTGGGCAAGTCGAGTTTGGTGGCCAGGCGGCGCATCTCGTCATGCTCGTTCAGTGTCCGCTCGACGAGCGCGATTTCACCGGCCTGCGCCAGCAGTGGCAGCACATCGCTCTCCTCGCGGATAAAATGCGGCTCTAGGTCGCTGACGAAAGCCGTGGCGCATGTGGTTGCCGCCGCTTGGATCTTCGGCGGCTCGCCCGACTCGAGCGCGCGCCGGACGAGCAGCGCCAGTTTCAGTGCCAGGTGATGCTCGCGCGAGAGATTCTGCAACTGTTCATGGCGTTTCATCGTTTGCCGCCTTTTCGGAGGAACGGGTCTGCCGCTTGCCGCGCACGACGCTGGTCAGAATGGTGGCGATGAACAGCAGCAAGGCAAGGGCGTTGGCTGCACCGCCGGCGCGCTGCCCGGCAAAATCGCCGATCAATCCGCTGACGACGCGCAGCGCCAGCGAGGCGTGCAGCACCAGTAACGGTACATAGAAGACCGGGTGGTAGGGAATCTTCACCCGCGCCACGGCCGGGAAAATGATCGGTGCGTGCCCGAAAACCATGGCGAAAACGAAACCGAGGCCGATGGCGTGAAGGGCAGCGTCGCGCCAGGCGGCGCCCGGCAGCAGGGCGCCGGCCAGCCCGAGCGCGCCGGCCAGCGCCAGCCAAAGGTAGCCGGAAAGCAGACAAATGGCGATGAAGCGCGTTAGCCCCTGCTGGGTCGCGTTACGCCGGGCGATGTCGTAGCGCAACAGCCAGGCGGCGAGGGCGAGCAGGCCGCCGGCAAAGACCCGCAGGCCGGCATCCGCGAACCACAGGCTGAGCGTGGCGCCGCTCAGGATCGTGCCGACGATGGCGATGAACAGCCGCTGCGCCGCCGGCGGCGTCGGCAGGAAGCGGGTCAGTTCGAGCCGTTCGCCAGCGATGGTCAGCACCAGAAAGGCCAGCCACCAGGGCACGGCCGGGGTGAGCATGGCGCTTGCCAGCCAGGCCAGATTGCCGACCAGCCAGCAGCCGGCACCGAGCGTGAGGATGACCGTGAAGGGGGCGACCAGTCGGCGCAGCACCTGCAAGCTGGCAGCGACCATCACGCCGGCAGCAACGATGGCGAGCGACTGCACCGCGCCGAGCGGAACACCGGCAATCAGGAATAAACCGCTCAGGCCGGCGGCGGCCGGCGCCGCATAGGCCCACAGGCGGCCGATGGCGACGGCGCGCTCAAGGCTGATGACGGTGCCGAAGAAGGCCGAAATCATCAGCGCGCCATGCCAGCCGGCGGCGGCAGCGGCAACCGGCGGCACCTCCCAGGCCAGACGCGCCAGGCCGGCGACGACGCCGGCGATCAGCGAGATCATCCCGAGAAGCAGCAAGGGCATCCGGGCCGCCGGGCGCAGGTCGTTCATCGAGGTTTTTCGTGGGCAGCGGTCATGCCGACTACCAGCCGAAGTTCTGCCGCGTGCGTTCGCTCATCATCGACGGGTTCCACGGCGGTTCCCAGACGAGGGCGACTTCCGCCGGCCAGCCCGGCAATTCGTCGGCCAGCACGGCGCGCACCTCGTCGAGGATCATCTCGCCCATCGGGCAGGCCGGCGAGGTCATGGTCATGCTGATGCGGATGGCGTCGGCGCCGACCGCAACTTCGTAGATGAGGCCCATGTCGACGATATTGGCGCCAACCTCGGGGTCGATCACTTGGCGCAACAGGGCGCGCACGCTTTCGGCATCGGGTCGGGCTGCGTCCGCGCTGGCGGCGGTGGAGAGGGGGGGCATGGTGGTCGGCATTTTTCGTGGGGTGACGGGCGCCATGATAGAACGCCGGGTGTGGCCGGACTATGCCTTGCATCAAGTCCGCACGGCGCGCATTGCGCTCAGAAATGTTGGCGGATCATCGCCAGCGAAATCGAATAGGCATGCCGCATCTGCTCGTCATCGTAGCGATGTTCGCTGCCGACCGGGCAGGCAGTGCGGGCGAGGCAGGTGTGTTGGCAGCTTGAGTCGCCGCGCTTGCGGTAGGCGATGCACTTTTCCAGCGCGAAACCGCCATCGTTCATGGCCCCGGCGGGGCAGGCGCTTACGCAGGGCCGGGTTTGGCAACTGTCGCATGGCCTGTTGCGGTCGACGGCCAAAAAAGGGCAAAAATGAGTGTCGGCCAGCACCACGGCGCGGTAGGCATACCAGCTTCCCCATTCCGGGTCGATGCCGACCATGAAGGGCGTCGCATGGTGCCAGCCGGCCAGTTTGCCCAATTGCTGCAGGGCGATCGGCTGTTCGCCGGGAAAGACGATGCGGTAGCGGTTGCCGGGCAGGTGCTCGGCAAAGCAACGTTCGATAGCCCCAACACTGTACTCGTCGATCGGGTCGGCGCCGACGTTCCCTGCAGTCTTGACGCATTCCCAGAGTGCCTTGCCGCCGTGCCCGATCAGGATCAACTGGCGGAAGGGCGCGGTGTCGCCCAGCGTCGCGATGACTGCCGGCGGCAGGTCGGCGAGGTTGAAGACGTGCTGGCGGTTAAGCCCGCAGCGGTTGAGCGCCGCGCCGGGAAAGGGTTGAAAACGGTCGGTTGGCGCCGGCTGGCTCACTCGGTTTCGAGAACGACGTTTTTCTCGCCGGTTCGCCGCTGCGCGACCCAGGCAATCAGCGCATCGATGGCCGGCCCGCCGGCGGCTGAGCGTGGGTGGTTGATGAAGACGGTGACCGCGATGCGCCGGCCGTTCGCATCCAGCGCGTAGCCGGCGGCGGCGCGCACGCCTTCGAGATAGCCGGTCTTGATGTGGGCGCGGCCGCTCGCTTCCGATTCCTTGAGGCGTCGCTTCATCGTTCCGTCGATGCCGACGATCGGCATGCTGGAAATGAATTCGGCCATGACCGGGCTCTTCCAGGCGTCGAGCAGCAGGCGATTCATGCTGTCAGCGGCGATGCGCTCGTTGCGCGACAGGCCGGAGCCATTGTCGATGACCAGTTCGGGAAAGCGCAGGCCGCGTCCGTCCAGCCAGGCGCCGATGCGCTTGCGGGCACGTTCGGCGGTGGCGGGGGCGCCGTCGTTGCCCAGCGTCAGGAATACCTGGCGCGCCATCACGTTGTTGCTCCATTTGTTGATGTCGCGCACCGCGTCGGCGAGCGGTGCCGATTCGTGCTCGGCGAGCAGCCGGGCGCCGCCCGGCGTGGTTCCCGGCCGCACCGTGCCGTTGAGGCTGCCGCCCAGTTCCTGCCACAGCGCGCGTATCAGGCCGGTGGCCTGCGCGTCGGCCGTCAATGGCGAAAGGCTGAGCGATTTTTCGCCACAAGCCGTGGCGTAGGTGCCATTGAATTCGAGGCGCTGGCCGGCGTTGTCGGGCACCAGCCGGATCGCGATGCGGTCTTTCCAGTCGTTGCCGCAGGGGCCGTCAGCCGCTTGCAGGCGGTTGTCCACGCGCAAGCCGGCGCTCGGCGTTTCCATCAGCACCCGTGGGTCGCGCGGGTCGCCTTGCAGCGTGAAGCGCAGCGCCTGGAAATTGATCAGCAGACCATTGGGGCCGACGTTATAGGGGCGCATCGGCTTGTCGTCGAAGGCGCCGGGGTCGATGGCCGGCACGTCGAAGGCGCTGCGGTCGAGGATGATGTCGCCGGCGACGGCCTGTACGCCGCGCACGCGCAACTGGCGCAGCAGCGCCCACAGGTCCTGGATGGCGAAGCGCGGGTCGCCGCTGCCCTTGAGGTAGAGATTCCCGCGCAGAACACCGTCGACCGCCGGTGCGTCGGCCAGCGCCGCGGTTTTCCATGTCCAGGCCGGGCCGAGCAGGTCGAGCGCCGCATAGGTCGTCAGCAGCTTCATCACCGAGGCCGGGTTCATCGGCTGGCTGACGTTGTGGGCGACCAGCGGGGTCTTGGCATCGACCGGCTGGACGACGACGGCGACACTGGCCGCCGGAATCTGTGCCGCCTTGAGCGCGCCCAGCATGCCGGGCGGCAGGCCGTCGGCGAGCGCCGTGCCGTTCAGGACGGCAACGGCCAGCAGCGCGACGAGACGCTTCATGCGGCGAGCGTCGGGTAGTCGAGATAGCCTTTTTCGCCGCCCTGGTAGAAGGTCGCCATGTCGGGCTCGTTGAGTGGTGACTGGCTGGCGAAACGCTCGACGAGATCGGGGTTGGCGATCCACGCCTTGCCGTAGGCCACGGCATCGCACAGGCCGGCTTCGAGCCGCGCTTCGCCCTTGGCCTGGTCGAGGCCGCCGTTGGCGATGATCGGCATCGTCGCCAACGGGCGGAAGTGGGCGCCGACATCGGCCAGGCCACCCTCCGTGTCGTCGAGCTGCTTGGGCAGGAAGGGCTCGGTCAGGTGCAGGAAGGCGAGGCCATAGTCGTTGGCTCGGCGCACGATGTGTTCCCACATCGGCACGGTGTCGGCATCGACACTGACGCCATGGAAACGGCTCATCATCGGGTTGAGGCGGAAACCGACGCGGTTGAACGGCATCACTTCGCCGATCGCATCGAGCACTTCGAAGAAAAAGCGGGCACGGTTTTCGTGGCTGCCGCCGTATTCGTCGTCGCGCCGGTTGGCCAGCGGCGAGAAAAACTGGTGAAAGAGGTAGCCGTTCGACGAATGGATCTCGATCCCGTCGAAGCCGGCAGCCATGGCGTTGGCGGCGGCAGTGCGGAAATCGCCAACGACGGCCTTGATCTCGTCGCGCGTTAATGCATGCGGTGTCACGGTCTCCGGCTTGCCGGTGATGGAAAACATCTTCCATTCGGGGTTGACCGCAGAAGGCGCCACCGGCGGCTGTCCGTCATGGAATTCCGGTAGCGACAGGCGCCCGCAATGCCAGAGCTGGCAGGCGATCAGGCCGCCCTTTGCGTGCACCGCATCGGTCACCAGCCGCCAGCCGGCCACCTGCTCGGCCGACCAGATGCCGGGCGTGAAAGGATAGCCGCGCGCCTGCGGCGAAACGACGGTGCCCTCGGAAATGATCAGCCCGGCGCTGGCGCGTTGCGCGTAATAGCGCGCCATCATCGCGGTCGGCACATAACCGGGGTTGTCACAACGGCAACGCGTCAACGGCGCCATCACGACGCGGTTCCTCAGTTTAAGCGCGCCTAGGCGGAAGGGAGTGAGCAGTGGCTGGGTCATGGCAAATAAAAGGGGAGCCTGAAAGCTCCCCATTCTACTTGCCTGACGTGGCGATGGCTAAATCACACGTTGAACAGGAAGTTCAGCACGTCGCCATCCTTGACCACGTATTCCTTGCCTTCGGCGCGCATCTTGCCGGCTTCCTTGGCACCGGCTTCGCCCTTGAAGGTGATGAAGTCGTCGAAGGCGATGGTCTGGGCGCGGATGAAGCCGCGCTCGAAATCGGTGTGGATTACGCCGGCGGCCTGCGGGGCGGTGTCGCCCTTGTGGATGGTCCAGGCGCGCACTTCCTTGACCCCGGCGGTGAAGTAGGTCTGCAGGCCGAGCAGCTTGTAGCCGGCGCGGATCAGGCGATCGAGGCCGGGCTCGTGGAGGCCCATGGATTCGAGAAACTCGACCTTGTCGGCGTCTTCCAGGTCGGCGATTTCGGCCTCGATGGCGGCGCACAGGGCGACCACCTCGGCGCCTTCGGCGGCGGCGTGGGCGCGTACGGTATCGAGATGCGGGTTGTTCTCGAACCCATCTTCAGCGACGTTGGCGGCATAGAGCACCGGCTTGGCGGTGATCAGGCAGAAGGGCTTGAGGCTTGCCCATTCCTCTTTCGCCAGGTCGAGGGCGCGCACCGGCTTGCCCTGGTCGAGCTGGGCAAAGCACTTTTCCAGCACGGCGACCAGGATCTTGGCTTCCTTGTCGCCCGAGCTGGCCGGGCGCCGATAGCGGTTGAGGGCCTTCTCGACGGTCGCCATGTCGGCGAGCGCCAGTTCGGTGTCGATCACCTCGATGTCGCGGAGCGGATCGACGCTGCCGGAAACGTGGACCACGTTGTCGTCGGCGAAGCAGCGGACGACGTGCACGATGGCGTCGGTTTCGCGGATGTTGGCCAGGAACTGGTTGCCCAGGCCTTCGCCCTTCGAGGCACCGGCGACGAGGCCGGCGATGTCGACGAACTCGACGATGGCCGGCTGGATCTTCTGCGGCTTGACGATGGCCGACAGTTGGGCGAGGCGCGGATCGGGCACCTCGACGATGCCGACGTTCGGTTCGATAGTGCAGAAGGGGTAGTTGGCGGCTTCGATGCCGGCCTTGGTCAGGGCGTTGAAGAGCGTGGATTTGCCGACGTTAGGCAGGCCGACGATGCCGCATTTCAAAGACATTTTTTGTTCCTTAGACGGCTTTGCCGTGCAACTGTTGTTGGGCACCGGCGAAGTCGCCGGCGGCAAGTTTTGGCCAGGCCAGCAGGCAGCGGGCGAGGGCGTGTTCGATGTCCGGCATTTCTTCCTTGCGCGGCGGGTGCAGCACGAAGTCGACGACCTGTTGCGCCAGGCCAAGCGTACGCGGATGGCCGATGCCGAGACGCAGGCGCCAGAAATCGGGGGTGCCGAGCCGGGCCTGGATGTCCTTGAGGCCGTTGTGGCCGCCGTTGCCGCCGCCTTGCTTCAGGCGAATGCCTCCCGGTGGCAGGTCGAGTTCGTCGTGAATGACAAGGATCTCGGCCGGATCGATCTTGTAGAAATTGGCCAGCGCCGCGACCGACTGGCCCGAGCGGTTCATGAAGGTGGTCGGTTCGAGCAGCCAGGTATCGCCGGCGCGCGCCGCCTTGCCAAAGAACTTGGCCTGCGGGGCGAGTGTCGCCTTGAGCTTGTCGGCGAGATGGTCGACAAACCAGAAGCCGACGTTGTGCCGGGTGGTCGCGTATTCCGGACCCGGGTTGCCGAGGCCGACGATCAGGCGGGGTGGGTTCATGGTGGGCTGAATGAAAAAGCCGCCGGCGGCAGATTGCCAGCGGCGGCTGTTTCAGCTTGGTGCCGGAAATTACTCGGCAGCAGCTTCGCCTTCGGCGGCTTCTTCGGAAGAACCGCCCTTGCCGACGATGCCGACGACGATCGGGTCATCGCCGCCATGCAGAACGGCCTTGACGCCCTTCGGCAGCTTGAGCTGGGAGACGTGCAGGTTCTCGCCGACCTTGAGGGCGCCGACATCGACTTCGATGAACTCGGGCAGATCCTTGGCCAGGCACTGAACGTCGAGATCGGTCAGGATGTGGTTGACCAGGCCGCCACCCAGCTTGACGCCCGGTGCGGTTTCTTCGTTGACGAAGTGCAGCGGCACCTTGATGTGCAGCTCGTGCGTCGCGTCGACGCGCTGGAAATCGATGTGCAGGACGAGCGGCTTGTAGGCGTGGCGCTGGGTGTCGCGCAGCAGGACTTGCTGCTTCTTGCCGTCGAGGACGATGTTGAGGATGGAGGCGTGGAAGGCTTCCTTCTTCAGGTTGAGCAGCAGATCGTTGTGATCGATTTCGATGGCCTGCGGGGCAGCGTCGCCACCGTAGATGATGCCAGGAACTTTGCCAGCGCGACGCAGGCGGCGGCTCGCACCCGATCCCTGCAGCGTGCGCGCTTGGGCGATGATGTCAAATTGCATGGTGATACTCCATAAATTTCCCGAACCGCGACCAGAACGGGAAGGTTGAAAAAACTTAATCGATGAACAGCGACGATACGGAATCGTCGTTGCTGATGCGGCGGATGGTTTCGGCCATGATCTCGGCAACCGATAGCTGGCGGATGCGCGGACAGGCGGCGGCGTCATCGCGCAGCGGAATGGTGTCGGTGACGACCAGTGCGTCGAGGTCGGAATCGTTCAGGCGTTCGATTGCCGGGCCGGACAGCACCGGGTGGGTACAGTAGGCGACGACCTGCTTGGCGCCGTTGGCCTTGAGCGCGGTGGCGGCCTTGCACAGCGTGCCGGCGGTATCGACCATGTCGTCCATGATGATGCAGGTACGGCCATCGACTTCGCCGATGATGTTCATCACTTCGGAAACATTGGCTTTCGGGCGCCGCTTGTCGATGATCGCCAGATCGCACTCGAGGCGCTTGGCCAGCGAGCGGGCGCGGACGACGCCGCCGTGATCGGGCGAGACGACCATCGGGTTTTCATACTTTTGGGCGCGGATGTCGTCGAGCAAGATGGGCAGGGCGTAGATGTTGTCGACCGGGATGTCGAAAAAGCCCTGGATCTGTTCGGCGTGGAGATCCATGGTCAGCACGCGGTCGACGCCGGAGGCGACGAGCATGTTGGCGACCAGCTTGGCGGCGATAGGCACGCGCGACGAACGCGAACGGCGATCCTGGCGGGCGTAGCCGAAGTACGGGATGGCGGCGGTGATGCGGCCGGCCGAGGCGCGTTTGAGCGAATCGACGATGACGAGCAGTTCCATCAGGTTGTCGTTGCACGGCGCGCAAGTGGATTGCAGCACGAAGATGTCGCGGCCGCGCACGTGTTCCTGCAGTTCGACGCTGACTTCGCCGTCGGAGAAGCGGCCGACGTTGGCGCGACCGAGGTCGACATTGAGCTGGGTCGCGACATCTGCCGCCAATCTGGGGTTGGCATTGCCGGTGAAGACCATCAGGCTGTTGTAGGCCATTTTCACTTCCCTCCGGGCATTTCCGATACGCATGATGCCCGCCACAATGAAATTCGGGCAGGCTTGTGACCTGCCCGAAGGAATTTGGCTGGGGAAGAAGGATTCGAACCTTCGAATGCCGGAATCAAAATCCGGTGCCTTGACCAACTTGGCGACTCCCCAGCGGGACGTTTGCACGGGTTCGCGTGCGAACGAGGCGCGGATATTA
>JAEUOH010000087.1 GCA_016790845.1 Dechloromonas sp. | reverse complement strand
ACAAAAGACGATTCCGCCATGTTGATCACCCGCCGCCTCGAATTCGACGCGGGCCACCGCATCCCCGACCACCGCAGCCAATGCCGGCACCTGCATGGCCACCGCTACGTGATCGAAATAACGCTTTCCGGAAATATCATCGACAAGGCCGGTGACAGCGCCAACGGCATGGTCATGGATTTTTCCCTGGTCAAGGATCTGGCCAAGGAAAATCTGGTCGACGAATGGGATCACGCCTTTCTGGCCTTTGCCGGCGACCGCGCCATCGTCGATTTTCTGAACTCGCTGCCTGGCCACAAGACAGTCGTCCTCGATCAGGTGCCGACCGCCGAGAATCTGGCGCGCATCGCCTTCGACCGCCTGAACGCGGTTTACCGCGACATCTACGGCAATCACCTGCGACTGGAACGTATTCGCCTCTACGAAACACCGAATTGCTGGGCGGACGCGGTACGCGCCGAGGGGGACGAATAGGCGCCAGGCCAGCAGATGTTTTGGCGTCACGGCCTGCAAAGCGCCTGACTGGCGGGTCCGGTGAGATTCGAACTCACGATGGGTTTCCCCACGCCGGTTTTCAAGACCGGTGCATTCAACCACTCTGCCACAGACCCAAGGGGCAGTATGCTAGCACATTCGCCCCGCCTGTTGCTTCGCCGATCCGCTTCGCAAATGTTGAAACTTTGAGCCCGGTCGATTAGTCTTATCGCCTGTAATAACTAGTGAAAGCGAGATTTCGCATGCAAACTGATTTCCAGATCGCCAGCCAGAGTTCTGCCGAACTTGCGCTTCAGCAAAACCGCGTTTTGCGCAACACCTACCTGCTACTTGGCTTGTCCATGATACCGACGGTGCTCGGCGCACTGGTCGGCATCCAATTGCAGTTCAGCTTCCTGGCAGGCAGCCCGTTCATGGCCTTCATGCTCTTCCTCGGCATTGCCTGGGGCTTCATGTGGGGTATCGAGAAGAACAAGAACAGCGGTCTGGGCGTGGCTCTGCTGCTTGGCTTCACGTTCTTCATGGGTCTGATGCTGTCGCGCATCCTGCAAGTGGCACTCGGCTTCTCCAATGGCGCATCGATGATCGGTTTGGCTGCCGCTGGCACGGGCGCCATCTTCCTGACGATGGCCACGATTGCAACCGTGAGCAAACGGGACTTCACCGGCATGGGCAAGTTTCTGTTCGTCGGCATGATCGTGGTGCTATTGGCCGCCGTTGCCAATATCTTCTTCCAGATCCCGGCGTTTTCACTAACCATCGCCGCAGTCGTCGTACTGCTCTTCTCCGCGTACATCCTGTACGACATCAGCCGCATCGTTCAGGGTGGTGAGACGAACTACGTTTCGGCAACTCTGGCGGTCTATCTGGATGTTTACAACGTATTCGTAAGTCTGCTGCAACTGATCATGGCCTTTACCGGCGAACGCGACTGATCAATCGCATCCATCAGGACAAGGGCGGCCACGGCCGCCCTTTTTCATTGCCGGTCGAAGACGGCAATCGATTCGACATGGCCGGTGTGCGGAAACATATTCACCACGCCGGCAGCAGTGAAGTCATAGCCTTTGACCCTGACCAGCACCTCGGCGTCACGCGCCAGCGTGGCCGGGTTGCAGGAAACATAGACGAGCCGCCTCGGAGCATCGTCACCAAGCGCCTTGACCACTTCGATCGCCCCCTCACGCGGTGGATCGATCAACATTTTGTCGACAGTACCGAACGCCGCTATCGATGCCGGCGTACATTCGAACAAGTTGGCTGCGATGAATTCGGCATTGTCGGCAAGTTCGTTGGCTGCAGCACTTTGGCGCGCTCGCTCGACCAGCGCCGGACTTCCTTCGACACCCAGCACCTTGGCACCAGAGCGGGCTATGGGCAGCGTAAAGTTTCCCAGCCCACAGAAAAGGTCGGCGATTCGCTCGCCTGGTTTGGGATTCAGCAGAACCATTGCCCGCCGCACGAGAACCCGATTGACCGCATGGTTTACCTGGGTGAAATCAGTTGGCTTGAATTCGAATTCGAGACCAAATTCCGGCAGCGTATAAGATAACGGGGCTCCTGATAACGGATGAAAGCGATAGGCAGAATCCGGCCCCTTGGGCTGCAGGTAGAAGACGATCCGATGCCGATCGGCAAATTGACGCAGCAACGACTCATCCTGAACGTTCAGCGGTTGAAGTATCCGCAATAGCAACGCAGTGCACTGGGCACCAACGGCCACATCCACCTGCGGCAGGCGCTCGGCAATCGACATCGCGGCAAACAATTCGCGCAACGGCAGCAACAGGGCCGATACGTGCGGTGGCAACACCGCACAGGATCGAATATCGGCGATGTAACTGCTGCGCCGCTCATGAAATCCGATCAACATTCCGCCCCGACTCGCTACCTTGCGCACCCCCAGGCGCGCACGATGTCGGTAGCCCCAGGGCTCGCCAACGATCGGTGGCAATATCTGCCCGGCACGGACCCTTCCGACATGCCAGAGACTATCCTCGAGAATCCGCTGCTTGGCCGCAACTTGCGCCGAAGGATCAAGATGTTGCATGGCGCACCCGCCACACACGCCAAAATGTTCGCAACGTGGTTCGACCCGAGCGACCGAAGCGGAATGCACACTGACCAGATGCGCCAATTCGTAATTGGGCTTGCGCCGGAAGCTCGCGTATTCAACCGTTTCACCCGGCAGCGCCCCGTCGACGAATACCCGCTTGCCATCCAGACGGGTGATGCCACGCGCCTCGTGATCTAGCGATTCGATAACCCCGATCGGCATTGATTACTCCGGAAAAATGCACGAATTCTAACAATGGACTAAACTACAAGCCATGTCTCGCGAACTCTTTACGTCCTGGTCCGACTACCAGATTGCGATAGATCGTGTGCTGGCGCTTGCCCGCAAACGGATATGCATTTACGACGAAGATCTTGTCCAGTTGCATTTCGACAACCCGGCGCGAATCGCACTTCTCAAGAAAGCATTGTCCGTAGAGCAACACGATTGCTTGCGCGTCGCGCTACGCAATGCCGGTCCGTTGCAACAGCATCAACCGCTGTTCCGCGACCTGCTCAAGACCTTCAGCCACAATAGTGCAGTGCACGAAACGCCCGAACAATTGAGCCATCTGCGGGATGCCATGATTCTGGTCGACGATGCACACGCTCTGATTCGTTTCGACCGCGACCAGCCCCGATGCAAGCTCCTGATCGAAGAAAGTGACGAAGTGATCCCTTATCGGCGGCGTTTCGAAGAAATCTGGACAGAAGGCGGCACGCCTGTCAGCTCGACGACCTTGGGACTGTGAAGCCCGACAACATTCCGCAACGCAGCATTTAGCGCGCTAATTCCAAAAATTGTTATAATTATCGTTGATCGGTCTAATGACCATCGATTATTACCACGTTTTTCTTCTTGTCGATAAGGAATCTCTCATGAATAAGTCTATTCTCGTTGCTGCGCTGATCGCTGTTGCCCTGACCGCCTGTGGCAAGAAGGAAGAGCCGAAGGCTGCCGCTCCCGCACCGGCCGCTCCGGCAGCTGCTCCGCAAGCCGGCATGTCGGGCATGTCCGGCATGCAAGGCATGGAAGCCGCCAAGCCGGCCGAACAAGCTGGCATGGCTGGTATGTCCGGCATGTCTGGCATGTCGGGTATGTCCGGCATGCAAGGCATGGAAGCCGCCAAGCCGGCCGAACAAGCTGGTATGTCCGGCATGTCGGGTATGTCCGGCATGCAAGGCATGGAAGCCAAGAAGTAATTCTTCGCTCTCAGGAAAAGCGGGGCTGCGGCCCCGCTTTTTTATTGCCCGTCAAACGATGCATCGCCATGAAAAGCCCATTTCCTGGCAAGCCAGACCTATTCTCTCTTCGGCTGCCCCGAGTGCGGCAGCGATTGCCTGATACGCTAATTCAGGGCTATTGTTACTTTCGCTAAGATGAGCAGCCACCAGATGCTGCAATCGGTCGCTGTCAATTTGGCGTACAAGCTCTGCGGCAGCCTGATTGTCCAGATGACCTAATCGTCCCCCGATACGGCGTTGCAACGAGGCAGGATAACTCGAAGCCGCAAGAAGGCCGAGATCGTGATTGCATTCGAGAATCAGTGCGTCGACGCCGGACAGGATGTCGCGGACATGTTGGGTAATGTGCCCAACATCCGTCAGTAGCCCAAGTCGCCGCCTCGTAGCGTCCGAAAAAACGAACTGGATCGGCTCCCGGGCATCATGCGGAACGGGATATGGCTGAATTTCGAACGCGCCGATCCGGAACGATTGATGACTGTCGACGATCCGCACATCCACGCCATCGGCTAGCGAACTGCATGCGGCGAACGTTCCGTGGCTGAGCCACACCGGCAAACCGTAGCGCCTTGCAAAGGGGAATACCCCACCAGCATGATCGCCGTGTTCATGGGTCACCAGTATCCCGGCAATATTGCCAGGTTCGCGTTCCAGACGGGTGAGACGGCAAAGCGTCTCGCGCTGCCCGAAGCCGCAATCGACCATCAGGCAAGTAGCATCGCTCTCGACCAGCAACGCATTACCTGCGCTGCCGCTACCGAGCGATGCGAAGCGGATCACTGCAACTGCTGATAGAGCAGATCGAGTATCTTCTTGGCCGTTTCGGACTTGTCCGTACCGCCCTCGCTGGAAAGAACCTGTACCGTGGTGTTCTGGCCCGATTCGGCCACGTAAATGCGATACTGCACCTTGGCGCTGGCCACTGGATCGGAACTCTTCCAGAAACTCAACTTATCGAGCCAGCCGCTGGAACCCTTCTTGGTGTTGGCGTCGGCATCTACGTAGCGGACAAAATAGAGCCCCTTGGAGCGATCCCGGTCTTCAACGGTAAAGCCGACACGATCCAGCGCCAGCCCGACACGCCGCCAAGCACGATCGAAGCGCTCGTAAACCTCGAGGGTTCCGGCACCGTCATTGTTGCGCGCCAGTTTGGCCCGCGGTTCGGCCTTGGCTGCCGCGACACTGGCTGCTGCGCGCTGGTTCTCCGCACCCAGACGAACCATCAGGCGACGCAGCATCTCGGCTTCCAGTTCGGGATTGGGGGGGCGTGGCTGCCAGCGCGTATCGTCCTTGGCCGCCGACGTGTAAACCTCCTCCATGCCACGATGGCTGATAAAAATATCCGTCGTACCAGGTTCGGCACCGGGCTCTAGCCGCGTACGGAACTTGTCGCGCTCGCCGGACGAGTAGATCGAATCCATGAATTTGCCCAGCGTATCGCGGATGAAGTCACTACCGATCTTTGCCCGGTCTTCAGCCCAATCGGTTTCCATAACGCCGGCATCGGGCCGCTCGACGGCAATGATGAAACCGGTTTCCTGCCAGAAATCCTTGACCGGCCCCCACAACTGGTCAGCCGAAGCAGTCACGACCAGCCAGCGCTGGTTGCCGGAACGCTCGACACGAACCTTGTCGACCGTCGGTAGCACGGTGGTGTTCTGCGCCTGTGCGGCAGGGGTGCGGTCGGCGGTATAGGCAGAGAAGGTCGCGCTACCCTTGCCAGCCGCATCGGGCACCGCATAACGGTCGTCGCGGGCAATCTGGGACAGATCGGGCGGCACCTCCAGCGTTGGCGCCTTGGTGGCCGACTTGTAATCGACCTTCTTGGAATCCGGAATAATGTCGCTTACGCTGCTGCAACCGGCGGCGGCGATGGCGAACAGCACCAGCGCCGGACTGAAAAGCCGATGATTCATGTTCACTCCGTCAGGCGATCACGCCAGCCAGGCGCATGGCGGCGAGCACACGGCCGTGGTTGGCTTCGGATAGCGTGGTCAGCGGCAGGCGAATACCCGCCGGCGCCAAACCCATTTGTTGGACAGCCCACTTGACCGGGATCGGGTTGGCTTCGCAAAACAGGTCGCGATGCAGGCCAAGCAGCTTGAAATGGATTTCACGCGCCTTGGCGATATCGCCGTTGCGGGCCGCGACGCACATTTCGTGCATCAGGCGCGGCGCGACGTTGGCGGTGACCGAGATGTCGCCGTGGAAACCGAGGCTGATGGTCGCCACCGCCGTCATGTCATCCCCGGTATATAGGCCAAAACCCTTGGGAGCACGGGCAATCAGGTCGCAGGCCCGATCAATGTTGCCGGTCGCATCCTTGACGCCAACGATGCCCGGCACCTCAGCGAGACGCAGGATGGTGTCGTTGCTCATGTCGGCCACGGTGCGGCCAGGCACGTTGTAGAGCAGGATAGGTAGCTCGACGGCCTCGGCTATCGCCTTGAAGTGGCGATAGAGGCCTTCCTGGGTCGGCTTGTTGTAGTAGGGAACGACCGACAGGGCCATGTCGGCCCCCGCCGTCTTGGCGAAGCGCGTCAGCTCGATGGCTTCCGAGGTCGAATTGGCTCCGGTGCCGGCAATGATGGGAATACGGCCGGCGGCGTGGTCCACCGTGACACGGATCAGTTCGCAATGCTCCTCGACATCGACGGTCGGCGACTCGCCAGTGGTACCGACGACGACAATGGCATCGGTCCCTTCACGCACGTGGAAGTCGACCAGATTGCGCAGGGAATTCAAATCGAGGCTGCCATCCTCGTGCATTGGAGTGACGATGGCGACAATGGATCCGGTAATCATGGCCTGTTGAGCAAGAAAATAATCCTGTGATTGTAACTGAACGGCCAACGCACCGGAATGGCGCTTGGTAACAGTTTGTTACCCCCGCGCAACCCAACGCAGTCGCCGCTGACCTGCCTTCATGGAGCCCTCGGCCAGTTCGAGCGCCGGATGGCGATCCGGCCCGGCACTTAGCAACTGGCGGGCAAACTCCTCGAGGCGTGCCGCCGCCGGGGCTTGCCATCTCAACTCACGCAGTCGATGACGCAACAGGTTCTTGAGCCGTGCGAGAGACATTTGGCGAATGGTATCCAACCTGAGAGCGTCGCCGTCAGCTGCCAGTTGCCAGTCGACCAGCGCCAGTTCGGAGAGCAACGCATCGGCCTCGGCAAAATGGGCGGCCGCTTGTGCGAGATTCTTCTCCGCTGCGGGAAAGCGTTCGGAAAGGACAGACATCACCTCGTGACGCATGAAATTGCGCGACAAGGCGGTATCGGCATTGCTCTCATCATCGATCCATTCGAGCTGCGCAGCGCGGGCATAGGACTCGATTTCATGGCGAGACACGTCGAGCAAGGGGCGCATGATACGCAGACGCCCCAGTCGGCGATCGGCCGGAATTGCCGCCGCTCCGGTCACACCAGCACCACGCAGTAGATTGAACAGCACCGTTTCTGCCTGGTCACCCTGATGATGACCGAGAAGCAGCGTATCGGCGGCGAAGTCGGAAAAGACCTGGTAACGCGCCATTCGTGCGGCCGCCTCAAGGCCAAGACCGCTTTCGCGGTCGACTTCGACATGCTCCACCTGACAAGCCACGCCCTGACGCGCGCAGCAAGCGACGCAGAAATCCGCCCAGCGCCCGGCATTCGGCGACAGGCCGTGGTGCACATGAATGGCGCCCAACCTTTCGCCGAGACCGAGTTCGACGAGAACATGTAGCAGGACAACCGAGTCGCATCCGCCGGACAAACCGACACTCAGCAGCCCGTCGCCGACTCCCCGCGTGGCGAGAAACGCGGCGACGCGAGCCGGGAGATTACTTGACGGCTTGTTCCTTGAAGCGGCCATAGCTCATCAGCCGCTCGTAGCGCGTGGCAAGCAGTTCGGCGGCGGGCAACGCGGAGAGATTCTTGAGCGCGTCCTGTAGCGCCTTCTTGAGATTGTGCGCCATCGCGGCATGGTCGCGGTGAGCGCCGCCGAGCGGCTCGTTGACGATCTTGTCGATCAGCCCCAGCGTCTTCAGGCGCTGGGCGGTGATACCCATGGTTTCGGCCGCTTCCGGCGCCTTTTCGGCACTCTTCCAGAGGATGGAGGCACAGCCTTCCGGCGAGATCACCGAATAGGTCGAGTACTGCAGCATTTGAACGACATCGCCGACAGCAATCGCCAGCGCACCGCCGGAACCGCCCTCGCCGATGATGGTGACGATCACCGGCACCTTCAGTTCCGTCATCACGTAGAGATTGCGGCCGATGGCCTCGGACTGGCCGCGCTCTTCGGCATCGATGCCGGGATAGGCGCCCGGCGTGTCGACGAAGGTCATCACCGGCAGGCCGAATTTCTCGGCCAGCTTCATCAGACGCAGGGCCTTGCGATAGCCTTCAGGGCGCGGCATGCCGAAATTGCGGTGGATCTTTTCCTTGGTGTCGCGCCCCTTCTGGTGGCCGATCACCATCACTGGCTGCCCGTTGAAGCGAGCGAGGCCGCCGACGATGGCGTGATCGTCGGCAAAGGCGCGGTCGCCGTGAAGTTCCTCGAAATCGGTGAAGATCAGCGAGATGTAGTCCAGCGTATAGGGCCGTTGCGGATGGCGCGCCACCTGGGAAATCTGCCACGGCGTCAGCTTGGCGTAGACATCCTTGGTCAGTTGCGCGCTCTTTTTTTCCAGTCGGCCGATTTCTTCGGCGATATCGACGGCGGAATCATCCTGGACAAAGCGCAACTCTTCGATCTTGGATTCGAGGTCGGCGATCGACTGCTCGAAATCTAGGAAAGTTGTTTTCATGGACAGCCCGTTTTCTTGGTTGGCGCGTATTTTACCCTAAAGGCCGAAACGCCTATCTCAATACTCGACCGGCAGCGGGTCAAGGCTACGCCACAGATACCAGGTGGCAACCGAACGCCACGGCCGCCAGCGCTCGCCGCAGGCCGCCAGCACCTTGCGCGGCTGCCTTTTGCCGGCGAAATAACGTTCATGCACCGCCCGCTGCAGCCCAATATCGTCAAGCGGAAAAACATCCGGCCGCAACTGGTTGAAGATCAAGAACATCTCCGCCGTCCACCGGCCGATGCCGCGCACCTCGGTCAGCGCGACGATCACCGCTTCGTCGTCCATTGACACCCAGTCTGCGGGATCGAGCCGCCCGCTGGCGAAATGCGCTGCCAGGTCACGCACGTACTCGCTTTTGCGCCGCGACAGGCCGCAGCCAGCCAGCCCGGCCTCGCCCGCCGCCAGCACCGCCGAAGGCGAAACTTCGCCGACCGCCGCGACAAAACGCCCCCACACCGCATCTGCCGCCTTGACCGAAATCTGCTGGCCGACGATGGAGCGCGCCAGCGTGCCGAAGGGATCCCCGCGCGGCACCAGACCCAGGCCGGCGTAACGTTCGACCAATTCGGCCATATGCTCGTCGGCGGCCGCCAATTCTCGTGCCGCCCGTTGCCAGTAGTCTGGAGTCATCGCGTCACCTTTTGAAAATCGGCCAAAAAATGCCGTCGACCGCAACAGGCCGCTTCAAGGCGCCGGCATCAGCCGAACTTGCCGCTCAGGAAGGGGTTGTAACGCCGCTCTTCGCCAAAATTGGACATCGGCCCGTGGCCGGGAATGAATTCGACATCGTCGCCGAGCGGAAACAGTTGCTCATGGATCGAGCGGATCAGCATGTCATAGTCGCCGCGTGGAAAATCGGTGCGGCCGATCGAGCCTTGGAACAGCACATCGCCGACCTGCGCCAGTTTGCTAGGCTGATGGTAGAAAACCACATGGCCCGGCGTATGGCCGGGGCAATGCAGCACATCGAGTTCGACTTCGCCAAACTGAACCTTGTCGCCCGCTTTCAGCCAGCGATCCGGCTCGAAACTTTGCACATTGGGAAAGCCGAACATCTTGCTTTGCTGCGGCATGCCGACGATCCAGAAACGATCTTCCTCATGCGGCCCTTCGATGGTCACGCCGGTTTGCGCGGCCAGCACCCCGACACCGCCAGCGTGGTCGATATGCCCGTGCGTGACCAGAATCTTGGCCAGCGACAGTCCTTCCTTCTTGAGAAATCCGAGGATGCGGTCGATGTCCCCACCGGGGTCGATGACCGCTGCCTGGCGGGTTTTCTCGCACCAGAAAACGGTGCAGTTCTGCTCAAAGGGAGTAACCGGAATGATGGCGTAGCGCATGGCGGATCGGAATTGATGGAATGGCGCCATTATCGCACGCTGCCCCGGCGCCGGTCCTTCCACTCGCCGGCCTAGCTTGCGCCCCCGGCACGCACCTCCAGCGCCTCCCAGCGCTCCAGCAAGACCATCAATTCCTCGTCGATGGCCGCCAGCCGTTCGGCCGCCTGCTGCGCGCCTGTCGGGTCAGCCTGGTAGATGTCCGGGTCCTCCAGGCGTCCGGTCAATATTCGCTGCTCATCCTCCAGCGCGGCAATCTTTTCCGGCAGGACTTCCAGTTCCCGTTGCTCCTTCCACGACAGCTTGTCGGTCTTGACCTTCGCCGGCTCGGCTGCCTTTGCTGCCGGCTTGGCCTCGGCCTTCGCCTTGCCGGCTTCCTTCAGCACGTTCGCCTTGTATGCCGCCCAGTCGCTGTAGCCGCCGGCATATTCCTTCCACAGACCGTCGCCTTCAGCGGCGATGGTCTGCGTCACCACGTTGTCGAGAAACGTCCGGTCGTGGCTTACCAGAAATAGCGTGCCGTCGTAGTTGGAGAGTAGTTCTTCGAGCAGTTCCAGCGTCTCGATATCGAGGTCGTTGGTCGGCTCGTCGAGCACCAGCACATTGGCCGGCCGCGCGAACAGGCGGGCCAGCAGCAAGCGGTTGCGCTCGCCGCCGGACAGCGAACTGACTGGCGAACGGGCGCGCTCGGGGGCAAACAGGAAATCTTCGAGATAGCCGATCACGTGCTTCCGCGCGCCGCCGATCTCGACGTAATCGGAACCGGGCGAAATGACATCGACCAACGACGCATCCGGGTTCAGCTGGGTACGGAACTGGTCGAAATAGGCGACGTCGATCTTCGTCCCTTGGCGCACGCTGCCTTCGTCCGGCTTCAATTCACCGAGGATCATGCGCAACAGCGTCGTCTTGCCGGCACCGTTCGGCCCGATCACGCCGATCTTGTCGCCGCGCTGGATACGCGCCGAAAAGTCACGCACGATGACCCGCTCGCCGTAGCGCTTGGTCGCATGCTCCAGCTCGGCCACCAGCTTGCCGCTTTTGTCACCGGCGTCGAGTTGCAGATTGACCTTGCCCATGCGCTCGCGCCGCGCCTGCCGCTCGGCGCGCAGCTTGTCCAGGCGCTGGACGCGGAACACCGCCCGCGTCCGCCGCGCCTCGACGCCCTTGCGGATCCACACCTCTTCTTCCTTGAGTAGCTTGTCTGCGCGCGCATTGGCCAGGCTTTCTTCATGCAGCAAGGCCTCCTTGCGCTCCTGATAGGCCTTGAAGCTGCCCGGAAAACTGGCCAGCTTGCCGCGATCGAGCTCGACAATGCGCGTGCACACCCGATCGAGAAAGGAACGGTCGTGGGTGATGAAGAACAGCGTGACGCCGGTCTCTATCAGCAGGTTTTCCAGCCACTCGATGGCGGCGATGTCGAGGTGGTTGGTCGGCTCGTCGAGTAGCAGCACTTCGGGCGCCACGGCCAGCGCCTGGGCCAAAGCCAGACGTTTTTTCTGGCCGCCGGAGAGGCTGCCGACGTTGGCCTCCGGATCGAGCCCGAAGCGGTCGATGACCTTCTCGGCCTGCGCCTCGTAGGCCCAGGCGCCGCAGGCTTCCAGCTCATGCTGCAAGGCTTCCATCTGCGCCAGCAGGGCATCGTGATCGCCCTCACCTTCGGCCAGCCGGTGCGATATCTCGTGATAGGCCGCGAGCAGTCGCGAAGCTTCACCCATGCCCGCGGTCACCGCCTCGAAGACAGTTGAGTCGGGATCGAACGGCGGTTCCTGCGGCACATAGCCGACGCGAATCCCGGGCTGTACCCAGACCTCGCCGTCGTCCAGCCGGCCGCGCCCGCTTCCGGCCGCAAGAGCCGCCAGAAGCGAGGATTTGCCGGTACCGTTGCGGCCGATCAGCGCCACCCGCTCGCCCGGATCGAGCAAAAAATCGGCATGGTCGAGAAGCGGCACATGGCCGTAGGCAAGGCAGGCGGAGGAGAGGTTTAGGTAGGGCATTGGTCGCAATGAAAACGGCGCCCCGCAAGGCGCCGTGTTGGGAAGAAACGAATTTTAGCCGCTTGCCGGACAATCAGGTGGTAAAGCGAGCCAACTGCGCCTGCAGATCGGCCGCCAGACGCTGCAGGTTCTGCGCCCGCTCGCTGTTGCGGACAGCACGGCTGTTGCTGCCCTCGGCCGACTGGGCAATGTTTT
>JAEUOH010000066.1 GCA_016790845.1 Dechloromonas sp. | reverse complement strand
CACGGCCTGGATCAGTTGCTCGCGGTCGCCGACCAGTTCCGGCAGGCTGGTGTCGTAGTCGCGCCGCACCTGCAGCGAACCGGGAAACTCGGCGGTGAGCAGGCTGCGCACCCGCTCGAGGATCTCGTGGATGTTCACCGTCGTCGGCAGCATCGCCCGGTGCGGCGTCAGCAGGCGCTGCATCAGATCCTGCAGGCGGTCGGCTTCCTTGATGATGACCTGGGTGTATTCCTTGAGCGACGGATTGCTCAGCTCATGTTCGAGCAGCTGGGCAGCCCCGCGAATTCCGCCCAGCGGGTTCTTGATCTCGTGCGCCAGGTTGCGGATTAGTTCCCGGCTGGCCTTCTGCTGCTCGATCAGGCGCTCCTCGCGGGTTGCCGCCAGCTGGTGTTCGATCGGCTGCAGTTCCAGCAGCAGGCGCACACCTGCCGCTATTTCCGGGCGCAACGGCGTCACCGTACAGTTGATGTGCAACACTTCGCCATCGGCGCGTTTGAGCTCGATATTCTGGCCGGTATAGCCCCAGTTGTTGTTCAGTGCGTTATCGAGCGCCCCCTGCAGCGTCGCGGAGCAGGTGCACATCGCCGACAGCGGCTTCCCGGTGACCGCGCGCAAATTGACGGCGAGCAGGTTTTCACCGGCCGGATTGATGTAGCGCAGAATCAGACCTTCGTCGAGCAATAGTACGGTCGAAGCGAGGAAGTCCAGTCCGTAAAAGGCAGCCAGCGTGCTGTTCATGACCGCTATTGTAGCGACTCCGGCGCGCTGGCGTTGCGCCTATTGCGTTACTGACCGATCGTTCATTATCATTGCCGGATTATCCTCCGCCGCCGCCACGTGATGCCATCCCGCCCGTCCGCCCCCTTCATTGCCGCCTGCCTCGCGCTTGCACTGGGCGCCTGCGGGCGCAGCGAAGCCCCGGCACCGACCGCGCCGACGGTGCTGGTGCAACCGGCACGTATTGGCGAGGCCGGGCAATCGATCTACACCGGCGATGTGCGCGCGCGCTACGAGGCCGATCTGGCCTTTCGCGTCGGCGGCAAGATCGCGGCACGCCTGGTCGACAGCGGCATGGCCGTCAAGGCCGGACAGGCACTGGCCAGGCTCGACCCGGCCGACCTGCAACTCTCCCGGCAGGCTGCGGCGGCACAGGTCGCCGCTGCCGAAAGCGAATTCACCACCGCCGCCAACGAACGCGAGCGCTATGCCGGATTGTTGGAAAAACGCTTCGTCAGCCAGGCCGCATTCGATGCCAAGGAAAATGCCTACCGCAGCGCCAAGGCACGCCTTGAACAGGCACAAGCGCAAAGCCAGATCAGCGGCAATCAGGCGACTTACGGCACACTCGCGGCAGAGCACGACGGCGTGATTACCGCTGTGCTGGCCGATGCCGGCCAGGTCGTCAGCGCCGGCCAGGCGGTTTTCCGGCTGGCACGCCCGGAAGAAAAGGAAGTGGCGATCGCCGTCCCGGAGAGCCGCCTGGCCGAGCTGAAGGCGGCACAACGGATCGCCATCAATCTTTGGGCCCAGCCTGAGTCCTTCCTGAAAGGCGAGCTGCGTGAACTGGCGGCCGCCGCCGACCCGGCGACGCGCACCTACGCGGCGCGCATTCGCATCGTGGACCCGCCGCCCAGCGTCGAACTCGGGATGACGGCGCGCGTCATTGTCGGAACGGGCAACGCCTCACCCATCGTCGTGCCGCTGTCGGCGGTCGTCGACAATGGCAAGGGGCCCGAAGTCTGGGTCATCCAGGAAAACAAGGCCTCCCCGCGCACCGTCGCGGTCGAACGTTTTAGCGAGGATGGCGCCGTCCTTGCCGGCGGCCTGCAGCCGGGCGAACTGGTGATCCTCAGCGGCCAGCGGCGACTGACCGCCGGTCAGAGCGTCCAGGCTCAACAGGTGGCACCTCCCGAGCGCCAGCATTGACGTGACCCACCGCTTCAACCTGTCCGACTGGACTCTGCACCACCGCACGCTGGTCGGCTTTTTGCTGGCCGTGGTCGCGATCATGGGCGTTTTCGCCTATGGTCGCCTGAGCCAGGCCGAAGATCCACCCTTCACCTTCAAGTTGATGGTGATCCGCAGCTTCTGGCCTGGTGCCACCGCCGCGCAGGTGCAGGAACAGCTGACCGACAAGATCGAGAAGAAGCTGCAGGAAATGCCCTTCATCGACCGTGTGCAAAGCTTTTCGCGGGCTGGTGAATCGACCGTGATGTTTTTCGCCAAGGACAGCGCGCCCCCGGCGAAAATCCCCGACCTTTTCTACCAGGTACGCAAGAAGATCGGCGACATCCGCCACACTTTGCCGGCCGGCATCCAGGGTCCTTATTTCAACGACGAATACGGAGACGTTTTCGGCAGTATTTACGCGTTGACCGCAGCAGGGCTGGATTACCCGCAGTTAAAGGATCTCGCCGAGCGCCTGCGCGACGATCTGCTGCGCATTCCCGGGGTCGGCAAGGTCGAGATTTTCGGCATCCAGGACGAAAAAATCTTCGTCGAACTGTCGAACGCCAAGCTGGCCACCCTAGGCGTCGACCAAAGCACCATCATTCAGGCCCTGAGCCAGCAAAACGCGGTCAGCGGTGCCGGCTTTTTCGAACTGGAGCAGGAGCGCATCCAGATCCGCCCGAGCGGCGCCTTCGACACCGTACAGGCGGTCGCCGACACGCTGATCCGCAGCGGCAACCGCAGCTTCCGCCTCGGCGACATCGCCACGGTACGCCGCGGCGTCAGCGACCCGCCGTCCCCCACGGTGCGCTATGGCGGCAAGCAGGCGCTGGCCATCGGCGTTTCGATGGCGCCAGGCGGCGACATCATCCAGCTCGGCAAGGCCCTGCAGGCGCACATGGCAGGCGTTCGCGAACAACTGCCGCTGGGCGTCGAAATCGGCGAGGCCGCCAGCCAACCGGATGCAGTCAAACGCTCGATCAACGCCTTCGTACAGGCACTGGCGGAAGCGGTCGTTGTCGTCCTGCTGGTCACCTTCCTCAGCCTGGGGCTGCGCACCGGCCTGGTCGTCGCCATTTCGATTCCCCTGGTGCTGGCGGCGACCTTCCTCGCCATGTATCTGTTCAACATCGGCCTGCACAAGGTTTCCCTCGGCGCACTGGTGCTCGCCCTCGGCTTGCTGGTCGACGACGCCATCATCGCTGTCGAAATGATGTGGGTTAAGATGGAGCAAGGCTGGGAGCGCACGCGCGCCGCTTCCTTCGCCTACACCAGCACTGCCGGGCCGATGCTTTCGGGCACGCTGGTCACCGTCGCCGGCTTCATCCCGATCGCCATCGCCAAATCGTCCACCGGCGAATATGCCTTCGCCTTCTTCCAGATCAACGCCATCGCCCTGCTGATTTCGTGGCTGGCGGCGGTGATCGCCATTCCCTGGCTCGGCTACAAGCTCCTGCCCGACCCCCGCGCGCCACGAAAACCCGGATTGCTTGCCAGACGCTGGCCACACCTTGCCGAACGCCTGGCGAAAATCGGCATTGGCGGGCCGGCCCATGCCGACGACCACGATGTTTACGGCACGACTTTTTACAATCGCTTCCGTCGCTTGCTTGAAATCTGTGTCAACCGCCGCTGGACGGTCATCGGCGTCACCATTCTGCTGTTTGTCCTGGCCATTGCCGGCATGGGGAAGGTGCCGAAGCAGTTCTTCCCCAATTCCACCCGCCTGGAACTCAATGTCGAACTGCGCCTGCCGGAAGGCGCGTCGCTCGCCGCCATCGATGCCGAGACGAAGCGGCTCGAAGCCTGGCTCGACAGTGACAACGCCGAATTCGACGAGCACGAGCACTATATCGCTTACATCGGCACCGGTTCGCCACGCTATTACCTGGGGCTGGACCAGCAACTGCCGGCCAGCAACGTCAGCCAGATCGTCATCGTGACGCGCAGCGTCGCAGCCCGCGAAGCCTTGCGCGGTCGACTGATAAAACGCTTCGAAAACGACGAATCCGGCGTGCGCGGCAATATCGCACGTATCGAAAACGGCCCGCCGGTCGGCTATCCGGTGCAATACCGGGTTTCCGGCGAAGACATCGCCACCCTGCGGCGAATCGCCGGTGAAATTGCCGGAGTCATGCGCAGCAACCCGGATCTGTCGAATATCAACTTCGATTGGAGCGAGTTGTCCAAGGCCGTCGAAATCGAGATCGACCAGGACAAGGCCCGCCTGCTCGGCGTCTCGGGGCAGGAACTGGCGGCATTGCTCAACATGTCGCTTAACGGCTACACGGTTACCAGTTTCCGCGAAGGCCAGAAAACCATCGACGTGGTGCTACGCGGCGACCGCCAGGAACGCGCCCACTTGTCAGCCCTACCCGACCTAGCGGTACCGACCAGAAGCGGCAAGAGCGTGCCGCTCAACCAGATCGCCCGCCTGAAATACAGCTTCGAACCGGGACTGATCTGGCGTCGCGACCGCCTGCCGACGATCACCGTGCGCGGCAGCCTCTACGGTACGACGCAACCGGCCTCCGTCGTCGCCGCCCTGCAGCCGCAGATCGACAGGATCATCAGCGAACTGCCGCCCGGCTACCGGATCGCGACCGGCGGCTCGGTCGAGGAATCTGCCAAGGGCTCAGGCTCGGTCTTGGCTGGCATTCCGATCTTTATCCTGGTCGTCGTCACCGTGCTGATGATCCAGCTGCAAAGCGTATCAAGGGTGGTCATGGTGCTGCTCACGGCGCCGCTCGGGATTATCGGCATCGCGCTGTTCCTGCTGCTCTTCAACAAACCCTTCGGCTTCATGGCCCTGCTCGGCACCATCGCGCTGTTCGGCATGATCATGCGCAACTCGGTGATCCTGGTCGACCAGATCGAACAGGACATGGCGGCCGGCAAGCCGCGCCGGGAAGCGATCATCGAATCGACGGTCCGTCGTTTCCGGCCCATCGTATTGACCGCCGCGGCGGCCGTGCTGGCCATGGTGCCGCTATCGCGCAACGACTTCTTCGGTCCGATGGCGGTCGCGATCATGGGCGGCCTGATCTTCGCCACGGCGCTCACCCTGCTTTTCCTGCCGGCGCTTTACGCCGCCTGGTACAAGGTCAAGCCTGCGCAGGCCTGATCAGCGCAGGCCCGAAAGTTCCTTCTGGATGGCGATGATGTTGCGCTCGTGCTGGGCAACGCGATCGCGATAAGGCTGCAGGCGATCGACCTTGGCGCCCGGACTTTCACTGCCGCGCGCCGTCTGCTGGTCGGCGAGGTCGCGCTGGGCCTGTTCCAGGCTGCGCTGCTCGCCCGCCAGTTCCTGCTCCAGAATGCGCTTGCGATCGGTATCCCTGGCCTTCTGCGCCTCTTCAGGCACCTTTGGAAAACCGGCCGGGGTCGGATTGGCGGCCGCCGACGGCGCCCTGTTCTTCGGTGCCGGCAGCGTCGAATCCGGGCTGATCACGACCGGCTTGCAGCTTTTGTCCACCCTGGCATTGGAAATCAGCGTGCCACCGGCAGCATCGGTGCAGCGGTAGATCGTCTGGGCAGATGCCGGCATGGCGGCGACGGCGATAAGGAGTGCCAGGGTACTGCGTGTCATTGTCATCATTCCTCGTAACCGTTTCAGTTTACCGGACTTGACGGCCAACAAGCCACAACGGTGCACAAAAAAAGGGCGGAGAAAACTCCGCCCTTTTCGAGGTACAGGCGTCGATCAGCAGCTGTAGTACAGATCGAATTCAACCGGGTGCGTGGTCATGCGAACGCGATTGACTTCGTCCATCTTCAGGGCGATGTAGGACTCGATCCATTCCTTGGAGAAGACGCCGCCACGGGTCAGGAACTCGTGATCCGCTTCGAGGGCAGCCAGCGCTTCTTCGAGCGAGGCGCAGACGGTCGGGATGGCTGCATCTTCTTCCGGCGGCAGATCGTACAGGTTCTTGGAAGCCGGATCGCCCGGGTGGATCTTGTTCTGGATACCGTCCAGACCGGCCATCAGCAGTGCGGAGAAGCACAGGTACGGATTGGCGATCGGATCCGGGAAGCGGGTCTCGATACGACGGGCCTTGGTCGAGGCGACGTACGGAATACGGATGGAGGCCGAACGGTTCTTGGCAGAGTAAGCCAGCTTGACCGGCGCTTCGTATTGCGGAACCAGAAGCTTGTAGGAGTTGGTACCCGGGTTGGTGATGGCGTTCAGGGCCTTGGCGTGCTTGATGATGCCGCCGATGTAGAACAGGGCGGTTTCGGACAGACCTGCGTAGCCGTCACCGGCGAACAGGTTCTTGCCATCCTTCCAGA
>JAEUOH010000045.1 GCA_016790845.1 Dechloromonas sp. | reverse complement strand
GGCTGGTCCGGGTGGCCTTCTAGATCGAGGCGCGAGACGAAGGTTTCATAGCCGCCGACGATGACCATGATCAGCAGGTTGGCGATCATCACCACGTCGATCAGGCCGAGCACGGCCAGCATGACATCGGTCTCGCTGATGTGGGCGGCGTCGATCGCGTTGTGCACCAGGTGGCTCAGTTCGACCATGAACAGCCAGCAGTAAACGGCCTGGGCGATGATCAGGCCGAGGTAGAGGGGGGCCTGGATCCAGCGGCTGGCGAAAATGAACGATTCTAGATATTTGACCGGGGAATTCATTTTGGATTTGACGGTATTGGGGAGGGCAAAGTTTACCACGGACACCGAAAGCCTCGGGACGTCCCGGGATTGCTGCGCCGCAGCGTGATTTCGTAAGGACTTTGTAAGATTATCAACGTCTAATGCCGCCCAACGCTGGCGTGGGGGAAGCTTTATCTCCAGCTTGCGCGGCATTACCTGTTCCGGGCCAACTCCGGAATCCGATCGGTTGTTTCAACATAACTTGCGAAGTACCGCAGAGGAGAAAAATATGTCGAATGAGTCCGTGCAGCTAATTTATCCGTCCGAAGAAATGGTCAAGAATGCGGCGGTTTCGGGGATGGACGCCTACCGGGCGCTGTGCGCGGAAGCGGATGCCGACTACCCGGAATTCTGGGCCAAGCGCGCCCGTGAATTCATCACCTGGAAGCAGCCCTTTACCCAGTCGCTTGATGAATCCAATGCTCCGTTTTTCAAGTGGTTTGCCGATGGCAAGCTGAATGTTTCCTACAACTGCCTCGACCGTCAGGTTGAAGCCGGTCTGGGCGAAAAAGTCGCCATCATTTTCGAAGCCGACAACGGCGAAGTCACCAAAGTGACTTACAAGGAAATGCTGTCGAAGGTTTCCAAGTTCGCCAATGCCCTGCGCGGCATGGGTGTCAAGAAGGGTGACCGCGTCGTCATCTACATGCCGATGACCGTTGAAGGCATCTGCGCGATGCAGGCCTGTGCCCGCCTCGGTGCCATCCACTCCATCGTTTTCGGCGGCTTCTCGGCCCAGTCCCTGCGCGATCGTATCAACGACGCCGGCGCTGTTGCCCTGATCACCTCCGACGGCCAGTTCCGCGGCGGCAAGGCCATCCCGCTCAAGCCCATCGCTGACGAAGCTTTCGCCATGGGCGGTTGCGAGTCGGTCAAGAACGTCATCGTCTTCAAGCGCACCGGCGCCGAAGTCAATATGGTTGCCGGCCGTGACTCCTGGCTGCACGATGTGGTTGCCAACCAGTCCGACGTCTGCGAACCGGAATGGGTCGAAGCCGAACACCCGCTGTTCCTGCTTTACACCTCGGGTTCCACCGGCAAGCCGAAGGGTGTCCAGCACTCCACCGGCGGCTACCTGCTGCACGCCATCATGACCATGAAGTGGACCTTCGACATCAAGCCGAACGACGTCTTCTGGTGCACGGCCGACATCGGCTGGGTCACGGGTCACACCTACATCACCTACGGCCCGCTGGCCTGCGGCGCGACCGAAGTGGTTTTCGAAGGCGTCCCGACCTACCCGGACGCCGGCCGTTTCTGGAAAATGATCCAGGATCACAAGGTCTCGATCTTCTACACCGCCCCGACCGCCATCCGTTCGCTGATCAAGTCGTCCGACACCAACCCGGCTGTCCATCCGAAGAGCTATGACCTGTCTTCGCTGCGCATCCTCGGTTCGGTCGGCGAGCCGATCAACCCGGCTGCCTGGCAGTGGTACTACGACAATGTCGGCGGCGGCCGTTGCCCGATTGTCGATACCTTCTGGCAAACCGAAACCGGTGGTCACATGATCACCCCGCTACCGGGCGCAACCCCGCTGGTTCCGGGTTCCTGCACCCTGCCGTTCCCGGGCATCCAGTTCGCCGTGGTCGATGAGACCGGTGCCGATCTGCCGTGGGGTCAGGGCGGTATCCTGGTTTGCAAGAAGCCGTGGCCGTCGATGATCCGCACGATCTGGAACGACGACGAGCGCTTCGTCAAGTCCTACTACCCGCAAGACTTCCAGGGCAAGTACTACCTGGCTGGCGACGGCGCCATCCGCGACAAGGACACCGGTTACTTCACCATCACCGGCCGTATTGACGACGTGCTGAACGTTTCCGGTCACCGCATGGGTACGATGGAAATCGAATCCGCTCTGGTTGCCAACCCGCTGGTTGCCGAGGCTGCCGTTGTCGGCCGTCCGGATGACCTGACCGGTGAAGCCATCGTGGCCTTCGTTGTGCTCAAGGGCGCTCGCCCGACGGGTGATGACGCCAAGCGCATCATCAAGGAACTGTCCGACTGGGTGGGCAAGGAAATCGGCCCGATTGCCAAGCCGAAGGACATCCGTTTCGGTGACAACCTGCCGAAGACCCGTTCCGGCAAGATCATGCGTCGTCTGCTGCGTGGTCTGGCCAAGGGCGAGGAACTGACGCAAGACACGTCCACGCTGGAAAATCCGGCCATTCTGGAACAGCTCAAGGGCTAATCCGGTTCAGGCCAAGGAGGCGGCGAGCTTGCCACGCCGCCTCCAACCAATAATGGCAAGGAGGAGACAATGGTCGCCCATAAGGTGGCCTTCCGTGTAGTCGCATCGGACTGCATGCCAACAACGGCTGGCACGCTTGGCGTGCCGGCCGTTTTCTTTTCGGGGGGTAGGGCATGAGGCGAAATACGTCGCTACGTCAACGCCTGACGGCAATCGGCCTGCTCGGCATTCCGTTGCTGACTTTTCCCATGCTCAGTTTGCCGAACGGTGAAGTTGCCGGCATTCCCGCGTCCTACCTCTACCTGTTTGGTGTGTGGACGCTGTTGATCGGGTTGGCCGCTGTGGTCGCCGAACGGCGAGGGCGCTAGTTGCTGTCGCCCGGGTTTGTCCTTTTCCTCTCTGCGGCCTACCTCGGGCTGCTGTTCGCGGTTGCGCGCTTCGGTGACGCGCGGGCCGATGCCGGCAAGTCCATCATCTCTGCCAATGTGTATGCGTTGTCGCTGGCGGTCTATTGCACGTCCTGGACTTTTTACGGCAGCGTCGGGCGTGCCACCTCGGGCGGCTTGTCTTTTCTGACGATCTACATCGGGCCGACGCTGATGCTGTTGTGCGTCGGCATCGTTATCAAGATGATCCGCATCAGCAAGGCGCAACGGATCACCTCGATCGCTGATTTCATCGCCTCGCGCTATGGCAAGAGCCAATTGCTGGCCGGTCTGGTGACCGTGATCGCCGTGGTCGGTGTCGTTCCCTACATCGCGCTACAACTGAAAGCGGTTTCGGCCAGCCTGGAGGTTCTTTTCCAGAATTCTGGCGGCGGATTCCAGTCGGGCGTGATCGACTCCACCTTCATCATTGCCGCATTGCTGGCGCTATTCACCATTCTCTTCGGTACACGCCATCTCGATGCGACCGAGCGCCATGAAGGGATGGTCGCCGCCGTGGCTTTCGAGTCGGTGGTCAAACTGCTGGCATTCTTGGCGGTCGGCGTGTTCGTGACCTACGGCATGTTTGGCGGTGTGTCCGATCTCTTCCAGCGGGCCGCTACGGCACCCGAGCTGGCACGTCTGCTGCAGATGGATTCCAGCCGTGCCGGAACGTGGACCGCGCTGATCCTGCTATCCGGCCTCGCCATCATTTGCCTGCCACGCCAGTTCCAGATCATCGTCGTCGAAAACGTCGACGAGGCACATCTCAAGCGGGCCGTCTGGCTCTTTCCGCTGTATCTCGTGGCGATCAACATTTTTGTCCTGCCGCTGGCGCTCGGCGGCCTGCTGCATTTCTCGGGGCAGGAATTTAACCCCGATACCTTCGTGCTGACCCTACCGCTGGCGCAGGGGGCCGAAGCGCTGGCGCTGCTGGTATTCATTGGCGGTCTTTCGGCGGCGACCGGCATGGTCATCGTCGAAACCATCGCCTTGTCGACCATGGTTTGCAACGATCTGGTCATGCCTTGGCTATTGCGAGCACACTGGTTCGGGGTTGGCGAGCGCAAGGATCTGTCGGGGCTGTTGCTGCGCATCCGGCGCGCGGCGATCGTCCTCATCCTGCTGCTCGGCTACATTTATTTCCGGGCAGCCGGCGAGGCGTATGCGCTGGTCGGCATCGGCCTGATTTCCTTCGCTGCCGTCGCCCAGTTCGCGCCTGCCATGTTCGGCGGCATGTACTGGAAGCAGGGCACGCGAGCCGGTGCCGTGGCCGGGCTGCTCGGCGGATTCGCCGTCTGGCTGTATACCTTGCTGCTGCCTTCGTTCGCCAAGTCGGGGTGGATCGCCAAGGGCTTTGTCGAGCAGGGATTGTGGGGAATCGGGGCTCTCAAGGCGCAGGCGCTGTTCGGGCTTTCCGGGCTTGACGAGATTTCGCACAGCCTGTGGTGGAGCCTGCTGGTCAATATTGCTCTGTACGTGCTGGTGTCGCTTTATTCCAGGCCGGATGCCGTCGAGGCAGGGCAGGCGGAGCGTTTTGTCGATGTCTTCCGCCATGCCGGGCGCGACACCGATGCGCGACTGTGGCGTGGTACCGCATCGGTCGATGAACTGGTCGGTCTGCTCGAACGATTTCTCGGTCCGCAACGCGCGCACCAGCAACTCGCCGCCTATGCCGCGACGCAGGGTGTCGCGAACTGGCAATCGCTGCCGGCCGACGCCAGTTTCGTGCGCTTCGCCGAGGCCCAGTTGTCGGGCGCGATCGGGTCGGCCAGCGCGCGGGTCATGGTGGCCTCGGTGGCGCGTGAGGAGGATCTCGGGCTGGAAGAGGTGCTCGACATCCTCGACGAGGCGACCCAGGTGCGGGCCTATAGCCGCGAACTGGAGACCAAGTCGCGCGAGCTCGAAGCGGCGACCGCCGACCTGCGCGAAGCCAATGAACGTCTGCGTGAACTCGACCGCATGAAGGACGATTTCATCTCTACGGTGACCCACGAGTTGCGGACGCCACTGACGTCGATTCGGGCGCTATCGGAAATGCTGCACGACGACCCTGAGATGGAGCTTGCCGACAGGACGCGCTTCGTCGGCATCATCGTCAGCGAGGCGGAGCGGCTGACGCGCCTGATCAACCAGATTCTCGACATGGCCAAACTCGAATCGGGCCGCGCTGAGTGGACGAGCGGCGCCGTCGATATTGGCGAAGTGGCGCGCGACGCGATGGTGTCGCTCGGGCAGCTCTTTCGCGAGAAAGACGTTGCGCTGGAGGGCGATATTCCGCCGGAGGGCCCCGTGGTGCAGGCCGACCGCGATCGTCTGACGCAGGTGATGATCAACCTGTTGTCGAACGCCGTGAAATTCGTGCCTGGCGAAACCGGTCGTGTCCATGTTCGGGTGGCGTCCAATGACAATGAAGTGCGGGTCGAGGTGGTCGACAACGGGCCGGGGCTGACCGCGGAGGAATGCAATGTCATTTTCGAAAAATTCCGTCAGGGTGGAAACACGATGACCGACAAGCCCCAGGGAACTGGGCTGGGACTGCCGATCAGCCGGCAGATCGTTGAATATTTTGGTGGTAATCTGTGGGTTGAAAGCCGGCCGGGCGCGGGCGCAAAATTCATCTTCACAGTGCCTTTTCCGGTGTCCGAAAAATAAGGGAGACAAACAAGATGGCGCGTAAAGTACTGATCGTCGACGATGAACCGAACATCGTCATTTCACTCGAATTCCTGATGAAGAAGGAGGGGTTCGAAGTTGCCGTCGCCGGCGATGGCGAGGAAGCCTTGGCCAAGGCGGCGAGTTTTGCGCCCGATCTGATTTTGCTCGACGTGATGATGCCGAAGAAGTCTGGTTTCGAAGTCTGCGAAGCGCTGCGTGCCGACCCAGCGCGTGCCGGCCTGCTGATCGTCATGCTGACCGCCAAGGGGCGTGATACCGAAGTGGCCAAGGGCCTGGCGCTCGGCGCCGATGCCTATGTCACCAAGCCGTTCTCGACCAAGGAGCTGCTCGCCAAGGTCAAGGACATGCTGGCTCGCTGAATTTCAACCCCTGTTGCGGTCGACGGCCGCAAATGCCCGAATTTCAAATCGGATGGTCGCCATGAAGGCAAAACACCGCTTTATCCTCGCCGTAATCGTGCTCGGTCTGTTGATGACCGGCCCGTTCGTCGTTACCTCGTTGCTGGTCTGGCTCGACATGAAGGATGCCGAGCGCGAAATGCTGACCGGGCTGCTGTTGTCCCGTTTGCCGGTCGGCACCATGATGACCATATTCGGCTTCGTGATCGGTGTGCTGGTACTGCACCGGCTGTTCAAGCAGTATGTCGAAGGCCTGCTACGCATGGCGGAAACCCTGCGCCTGATGCTGGGCGCCAACCGTAACTTCCGCGTTGCAGCCGAAGGGCCGCCGGAAGTCCAGCAATTGGCGCGCGCCGCCAACGATCTGGCGCAGCAGCGCGATGCCTTGATGGACGACGTCGAGGCGCAGATCGCCAAGGCCAAGGCTTCGGTGGAAGAAGAGAAGAATCGTTTGGCGGCCTTGATGTCCGAGCTGGCCCAGGCCGTCGTTGTCTGCAATCTCGATGGCCGCATTCTCCTCTACAACAACCGCGCACGACTGCAGTTCAAGGCGCTGGCCCAAGGGCCGACCTCGGTTTCCGGCGGCGCGCTTATCGGCCTTGGCCGTTCGATCTTCTCCATTCTTGAAAAAAACCAGGTGCAGCACGCGCAGGAAGTCATGCGTCAGCGCCTGTCGGCCGGCAAGACGGCATTGGCCAACTTCATTACCACCACGCGCGGCGGCCAGCTCCTGCGCGTCCAGATGGTGCCGGTGCTGGGCGCGCCGGGCGAGGGCGAGGCGGCGATGTCCGGCTACGTGCTGACGGTCGAGAACATCACCCGCAGCATCGAGCAGGAGGCGCATCGCGACCAGTTGCTGCACACGATGACCGAAGGCAGCCGGTCGGCGCTGGGCAACATCCGCGCGGCAGTAACGAACCTGATCGATTACCCCGATATGGAACCCGACCTGCGCGAGCGTTTCCTGCGCGTGATCGAGGAAGAAGTCGCCAAGCGCAGCCATAGCGTTGACCAGACGATGGCCCAGTTCTCGGATTCGATGAAGACGCGCTGGCCGCTCGAAGACATTCTCGGCATCGACGTGATCGCCGCCGCCCAGCGCCGCATCGAGGACAAACTGAAGCTGCCGATCAAGACCGAAGAGCTGGACGATGCTTTGTGGGTCAAGGCCGACAGTTTCTCGCTGGTCTTCGCGCTGGTCTTCCTGGCGTCCCGCTTGCAGGACCACTACGAGCCCCGCGAGTTGCGTTTCCGCCTGACTTCCGAAGGCAAGCTTGCCTACCTCGATCTGATCTGGGCCGGCCCCGCAATGTCTTCCGAGACTTTCTATACTTGGGAAATGGAGTCGATGCAGGTCGCAGGCGAAAGCTCGCCGCTCACCCTGCGCGATGTTATCGACCGCCACGGCGGCGAGATCTGGTACCAGCGCGAGAAGGCGGCGCACCGGGCCTATTTCCGTTTCGTGCTGCCGGTGGCGACGCCGGAGGTCATCCAGGACGAAGAGCGGGCGCGCGGCAATGGGCGGCCGGAGTATTACGACTTCGACCTGTTCAATTTCGAAGACCAGTCGATCGACCTCGACCGCAAGCTCAGCGAATTGACCTACACCGTTTTCGATACCGAAACCACCGGGCTGGAGCCGTCCAACGGCGACGAAATCATCCAGATCGGCGCGGCGCGCATCGTCAATAATCGCCTGCTGCGTCAGGAGGTCTTCGACCAGCTTGTCGATCCCGAGTGTCCGCTGAAGCCGGAATCGATTCCCATCCATGGCATCACGGAGGACATGGTGCGCGGCCAGCCGAACATCGACGTAGTGCTGCCCGCTTTCCACGAATTCTGCGAAGACACAGTGCTGATTGCCCATAACGCGGCCTTCGACATGCGTTTCCTGCAGCTCAAGGAGGAGCGTACCGGTATCCGCTTCTCGCAACCGGTGCTCGATACCCTGCTGCTATCGGCCGTGGTCCACCCGAATCAGGAATCGCACAAGCTGGACGTGATCCTGGAGCGGCTGGGCATCCAGATCGACAGCCGCCACAATGCGCTTGAAGATGCACTGGCGACCGGTGAAGTCTTCATCAAGATGATTCCAATGCTTGAAGAAAAAGGGATCGTTACCGTGCGCCAGGCACTGGAAGCTTCCGAGAAAACCTATTTCGCCCGGGTGAAGTACTGACGTGCCCTGGTCTCTTGAGGGGGTTCTGCCCTGCCGGCGGCAACTGGGGCTCGAAACCGAGCTGAATTCGCTTGCCGCTCTGGACGACGCGCCGCAACTCGCCGAGCGCATCGACGAGTTCCTGCGCGACTTGGCCGTGCGCGGGCTCAGTGGCCGCCTGCTGACGCGACTCGTCTCCGCCTTCAACGACCGGCTGTCGTTACGCATCATCGAGCTGACGGCAAAGCGCCATCGTTTGCCAGCGGTTTCCTGGTGCTGGCTGGCCCTCGGTTCGGAAGGGCGTCACGAACAGACCTTCGTCACCGACCAGGATAACGGCCTGATCTTCAGTGCCGCCAGCCCGCAGGAAGCTGACGCCCTGCGCGAACTCTTCCTGCCGTTCGCCCAGGACGTCAATCGGCAACTGGCGAACTGCGGCTTTACGCTGTGCAGCGGTGGCATCATGGCCGGCAATCCGGACTGGTGCCTGTCGCTCGACGAGTGGCGCAACCGCTTTTTCGAATGGGTGCGCCGGCCCGAGCCGCAAGCGCTGCTTAACGCCGCCATCTTTTTCGACCTGCGGCCGCTGCATGGCGATATCGATCTCGGCGAAAGCCTGCGCAGCCTGCTGCTTTCGCTGACGGTCGAGACACCGGCCTTCCTGCAACTGATGGCGGCCAATGCGCTGCAGGCCCCGGCGCCGCTGAGTTTTCTCGGCGATGTCGTGGGTGAGGGCGCCGACGGCAACGAAGTCGATCTGAAGAAGTTCGGCAGCCGGATATTCGTCGATGCCGCCCGTATTTTCGCCCTCTCCAGCGGCGCGCGCTCGGTCAATACCAGCGCCCGTCTCCATGATGCCGGCCCCAATGTCGGTCTGCAGAAGGACGAGATTGCTGCGGTCGACGCAGCGTTTTCGCATGTTTTGCGGATACGTCTGACGCACCAGATCGCCAGCGGCAAGAATGGCGGCAACGGCGTTCGGTTGTCCGATCTGAACGACGTCGACCGGGCGATATTGAAGGAATCG
>JAEUOH010000012.1 GCA_016790845.1 Dechloromonas sp. | reverse complement strand
GCGTTCACGCAGCGCGCCGACACTGGGCTCACTTTCAACAAGGGAGCCTGAAATGGACAAGAAACTGCTCTTCAAGATCACCGCGATCTGCTTCATGTCGTTATTGCTGCTGGTGCCGCTGGCCTTGATCCAGGGCCAGATTCGCGACCGTGCGCAGCGCCAGAACGAGGTGCAGGCGAGCATCGCCAACAGCGCGGCGGGGCCGCAGGTGCTGATCGGGCCGGTGATCGCGCTGCATTACAGGGAACGCGTCGAGGTGCCGATAGCCGAGGCCGAACAGGGCGCGGCGGGCAAGACGCGCTCGCAGATCGTCGAGCGCACCGTCATGCTGCCGCCGGAAAAGCTGACGATGACCGGCGACACGGCGGTCGAAACGCGCAACAAGGGCATTTACCAGGCGCGTTTGTTCCGCCTCGACCTTGCCGCCAGCGGGCATTTTGTCGTCGGGCCGTTGCCCGAGGCACCGGGCGGCGGCCATATTGTCGACGCCAATGCCGAATTGCTGCTCGGCATCGCCGACCCGCGCGGCGTCAATAACGACCCCGAAGTAACGATCAACGGCAAGCCGCACCGCTTCGGCTCACCCGGAGCCAAGGGCAAGGGCGAGCAGGAAGCCGGCGTGAAACGCCTGCGCATCGAGCTCGGCCCGCTCGACGTACAGCGCGAAAACCGTTTCGATTTTGCCTTCCCTTTGCAGTTGACCGGCACCACCCGGCTGGCGATTGCGCCGACCGGCGAGTCCAACCACATCGCGCTGAAATCGGCCTGGCCGCACCCGAATTTCGGCGGCCGTTTCCTGCCCACCGTGCGCAGCGTGAGCAAGGAGGGCTTTACCGCCCAATGGGAGATTTCGCATCTGGCACGCAATTTCGAGGCGACGCTGAACCCGGCGCGCGGCGAGTTGCTGAGCATCGATTTCATCGACCCGGTCAATGTCTATTTGCAGTCCGAACGCGCCGTCAAATATGGCGTGCTGTTCATCGTGCTGACCTTCGCCGGCTTCTTCCTGACCGAAATCCTGCGCCGCTCGCCGATCCACCCGATGCAATACCTGCTGGTCGGGCTGGCGCTCGCCATCTTCTTCCTGCTGCTCATCGCCTTCTCCGAGCATCTCCCCTTCTACGCCGCCTACGGCCTCGCGGCGGCGGCCTGTATCGGGCTGATCGCCACCTATCTTTCCGGCGCGCTGGGCGGCCTGCGCCCGGGCCTCGCCTTCGGCGCCGGGCTGACCGGGCTTTACGGCGTGCTCTACGGCGTACTGCTTTCCGAAGACAACTCGCTGCTGATGGGCAGCGTGCTGCTCTTCCTGGCGCTCGGCACCACCATGCTCGCCACGCGCAAGCTCAACTGGTACGGCCTGGGCAGCCAGACGACGGAGCGCACCGAATGAGCGCCACGCGCGTCCTGCGGCGCCCCGGCGCCGCGCGATTGAGCACGTTCCGGCAGGCCGCCGTGCGCCTGCCGGTGGCCGCTCCGTTGGCACCCCTTGCCACCTTTGTCGCCATCGCGCTTCCCGCCCTGCTGCTCCTGCCCGCCTGGCACCTCAAGCACCCGCTGCTCTACGGCCTGCGCCATCTTGAAACGCCGCTGCTGATCGCCCTCCCTGTCTTCGCGCTGCTGCGCGGGCGGCGGGTGTTGCCGGCGGTCAGCCGGGCCTTGTTGCTGGCGGTGCTGCTGCTCACCGTCTGGCGCGAAATCGACTACCGCCTGCAACGCGACGCGGTGCTCGCCGCCAGCCCGGCGATGCAGGCCGTCGGGCAGCATTTCATCGTCGGCTACAGCGATTTCGACGAAATTCGCCAGTTGACCGCAAGCGGCCTGATCGGCGGTATCTATCTCGCCAAACGCAACCTGCGCGGGCGCAGCTTTGACCAGGTGGCGGGCGAAATCGCCGAACTACAGGCCATCCGCCGCCGCGCCGAGCTGCCGCCGCTGATCGTCGCCGCCGACCAGGAAGGCGGCGCCGTCTCGCACCTTTCGCCCTTGCTCGACGCCCTGCCACCGCTGTCCACGCTGGCGGACAGCAAAGACCCGGCCGGCGCAGCGCGCGCCTACGGGCAGCGGCAGGGGCGCCAGTTGGCGGCGCTCGGCGTCAATCTCAACTTCGGCCCGGTCGTCGATCTGCGCCCGGCCGGTGGCGGGGAGGATCGCCTGAGCAACATCGCCGCCCGCGCCATCGCCAGCGAACCGGGGCGCGTCGTAGAGATTGCCTGCGCTTACCTCGACGGCCTCAACGACCACGGCGTGCACGGCACGCTGAAGCACTTTCCCGGCCTCGGACGCGTGCGTGGCGACACCCATCTGCGCCCGGCCCGGCTCACCGCCGGCCCCGGCGAACTGGCCGCCGACTGGCAGCCTTTCCGCCAGCTCGCCAGCCACCCCGGCGCGGCGATCATGCTCGGCCACGTCACCCTCACCGCGCTCGACCCCGAACGCGCCGCCTCGCACTCGCCCGCCATCATCGACGGCCTGCTGCGCGAGCGCTGGGGTTACGACGGCCTGCTCGTCACCGACGACCTCAACATGGGCGCCGTGTTCAACCTCGGCATTGGCCGCGTGGCCGGCGAAGCGCTGGCGGCGGGAGCAGATCTGGTGCTCGTCAGCTATGATCCGAGGCAGGTGTACCGGGCGATATTCGGCGCGGCGCAGGCGCTGGAGCGCCACGAAATCGCCCCCGCCACGCTCGCCGAAAGCCAGCGCCGCATCGCCGCGTTCCACACGACAATCCCTTGAAAATCGGCCCTTTTTGGCGGTCGACCGCAACAGCTCTGCTAAAATCGCGCGTTCGATTTTTGCGGGCGCAAATTGCGCCGATTGTGGAGAAAAGCATGTACCGGAACCCCCTACTCAAAGACTTGCAGGATCGCGGTCTGATCGCCCAGATGACCGACGCGGCGGCGCTCGATCAACTGCTGAGCGCGGGACCGGTGACGCTGTATTGCGGCTTCGACCCGACCGCCGACAGCCTGCACCTCGGCCATCTGGTGCCGGTGCTCATCCTCAAGCGCTTCCAGGAAGCCGGCCACCAGCCCATCGCGCTGGTTGGCGGCGCCACCGGCATGATCGGCGACCCTAGCTTCAAGGCCACCGAGCGCAAGCTCAACACGCCGGACGTGATCGCCACCTGGGTCGACAAGATTCGCGGCCAGGTCGAGCCCTTCCTCAAGTTCGACGGCGCCAACCCGGCGCGCATGGCCAACAACTACGACTGGTTCGGCAGCATGAACTGCCTGGAATTCATGCGCGACATCGGCAAGCATTTCTCGGTCAACGCCATGATTAAAAAGGAGTCGGTGCAGCAGCGTCTGGAGCGCGAAGACCAGGGCATTTCCTACACCGAATTCTCGTACAGCCTGCTGCAAGGCTACGATTTCGCCGAGCTCTACAAGCGCTACGGCTGCGCGCTGCAAATCGGCGGCTCCGACCAGTGGGGCAACATCGTCGCCGGCACCGACCTGACGCGCCGTCTGCACCACGCCCATGTGCATGGCGTCACCGTGCCGCTGATTACCAAGGCCGACGGCACCAAGTTCGGCAAGACCGAATCCGGCGCCGTCTGGCTCGACCCGAAAAAGACCTCGCCCTACGCCTTCTACCAGTTCTGGCTCAACACCAGCGACGCAGACGTCTACAAATTCCTCAAGTTCTTCACCTTCCTGCCGGTCGAGCGCATCGACGAAATCGAAGCCGCCGACAAGGCCAGCGGCACTAAGCCGGAAGCCCAGCGCATCCTGGCCGAAGAAGCCACCCGCCTGGTGCACGGCGAAGTCGCCCTGATGGCCGCCCGCCGCATCACCGAAAGCCTGTTCTCCGGCCAACTCGCCGACCTCACCGAAAACGACCTCGAACAACTCGCCCAGGACGGCATGCCCGGCGTCGTGCTTGACGCCGCCAACGCCAGCCTGATCGACGCCCTCGCCGCCGCCGGCCTCGCCAAGTCCAAATCCGAAGCCCGCAGCTTCATCCAGAGCGGCAGCATCACCATCAACGGTGCCAAGGCCGACGCCCTCGACCACCAGATCGCCAGCGAAGAACGCCTCTATGGCCGCTTCACCATCCTGCGCCGGGGGAAGAAGAATTACGGCTTGATTAGCTGGCAGTAATTCCAACCCCGGTCTAAATAAAAATCGGAGGCCGGGGCTTGTTTTTGCGCTGGCCGACATTGATTTTGCCTATGGCATGAATCGACATTTTGCACATTGCCGCCACAGAAGACCCAGGCAATAAATCAGTTCACCCCGGCCTCAAAAAATCTGCGTTGCTGCGTTCAAGGTCACGGGCTCGATGCTAAATATTGGCCTTCAAGCCAAGGCAAGTAGGTAAATTTCCCTACGCCACTGCATCTTTCTTCCAATACTCTCGCTGAAACAAAAAACTTAAGCTGGCTCCGTCAATCAAGAGGAGTCTCGCATGAACGCTCAACCCGATCTTTCCCGGCGTGCGTTTTTCACTGCCTTGCCAGCATTAAGCGCCGGACTGGCCATACCTGCTCAGGCGGCGGATGAAGCAAGCCAGCACTGGTCGATGCTGGTCGATACCCGTCGCTGTATCGCTTGCCAGGCTTGCACCATGGCCTGCTCAATGGAAAACGTTTCACCCGAAGGCCAGTTTCGGACCGTTGTCGCCACCTACGTGGTTACCGAGCCATCCGGCAATACGGGATTGGCCGTGCTACCCCGCCTCTGCAATCACTGCGAGGAGCCACCCTGCATACCGGTTTGCCCGGTTGGCGCCACCTTCAAACGCAAGGACGGCATCGTGCTGGTCGATGGCGATCGCTGCGTTGGCTGCGCTTACTGCGTACAAGCCTGTCCTTACGATGCCCGCTTCGTCAATCACCACACCGGCAAGGCCGATAAATGCACATTCTGCAGTCATCGTGTCGAGGCAGGATTGCTGCCGGCATGCGTCGAGACCTGTGTCGGCGGCGCGCGAATTTTTGGCGACATCAACAATCCGCAGAGCGAGATCAGTCGCCGTCTCGCCGCAGCCGAAGGCAAGATCCGCGTTCTCAAGCCGGAGGCCGGCACAACGCCCCGCGTGTTCTACATCGGCCTCGAACAGCAACTGGATGGCCGCGTCGACGGTGATTCCACCGCCAACATGATGTGGCGTCCGGACATTCAGGGAGCATGATCATGAACACCACTGTTGAAATCCTGGGCTTTGCGCGTGAACCAGGCTGGTTGCCATGGGCCGTGCAGTATTTTTTCCTGATCGGCATCTCGACTGCCGCCTTTTTGTTGTCGCTGCCCGGCATGGTCTGGCGTCTTGCCGACTGGCAAGGCGTTTCGCGGCGTGCCCTGCTGGCTGCGCTGGTCTGCGGTTTGACGGCGCCGGTTGCCTTGCTCGCCGACCTGCACCAGCCCGGCCGCTTCCTCAATTTCTACCTGCATCCCAATTTTGGCTCTTGGATGGCCTGGGGCGCTTTCTTTATCCCGCTTTACCTCCTTGGTCTTCTTGCCTATGCCTGGCTTTGCCTGCGCCCCCTGCTGGCGGAACTGGCCGATCGCCCTGGTCCGCTTGCCAGCCTCTATCGCAAACTGGCCTACGGCGGTCACGACAACCCATCCGCCATCAAGGCGGCAGCAATGGTCGCCACCTTGGGCGCGTTGCTGGTGCTGCTCTATACCGGCATGGAAGTGATGGTTGTTCAGGCAAGGCCACTGTGGAACACCACCTTGCTGCCTTTGATTTTCGCAGTGACGGCAATGACCGGCGGGATCGGCATGACAGCCCTGTTTGAAGCCATGACAGGCAACCGGCGGTCAGCCCTGCTGCTCAATCGTTGGCTCGCACGCGGCACATGGCTTACCTTGGCGCTGTTCGCCCTGTGGCTGGTTTCTGGTCTTACCGGGTTGTCGACCGCAGCAGCTGAAGCGCTTGCCGCAATGCATGGCTCGTTCGGCTGGCTGGCAACCGGCGCCTGGCTGCTCGGTTCGATGCTGCTGACCCTGTGGCTGGCACAAGACTCTCGTAACGCACTGATCATGCCTGCCCTGTTTGCGTTGCACGGCGCCTGGTTGGTCCGCTGGGTCGTTTTTATGGGTGGCCAAAGCCTGCCCAAGATCGGTTCGACCAGCCGCACCTACAATTTGACGCTCACTCCTGACAGCCTGCTCGGCATCATCGGCATGGCCGGTCTATGCGTCACCCTCTACATCATCCTGACCAGCCTCATCCCCTGGGATGACCAGGCAAACGCCTGAGGAGACCCACCATGAAAATCAGCAAACGTCGTCAAGTTCTCGCAATGGGTGGCCTAGCCGCCTTTGCGGCCGGCTATTCCGAAACCGCAGGCCGCATGGTCAGCAAACTCTTCGGCCACGATGTCCCGAAGCACAAGACTGCTGGAGAAGCGCCGGCACCCGAATTCCGTGTCGATCGCCAGGGGAAGTTGGACATCAACACCACGCAGCAGGTCAGCTACACCACCTGCTTGGGCTGCACGACCATGTGCGGCGTCCGAGTCCGCATCGACCGAGCCACTGGCAAGGTTCTGCGGGTCAGTGGCAATCCGTACAGCCCGCTCTCCACCGATCCGCATCTGCCGATGAAAGCCAGCGTGCGCGACAGCTTCATCGCGATTTCGGCACTCAACGGCAAAGGACTGGACGGCCGCTCAACCGCTTGCGGCCGCGGCAACGCCGTGGCCCAGCAAATCGATTCGCCCTATCGTGTATTGACCCCATTAAAGCGTGTGGGGCCGCGCAATAGCGGCAAGTGGGAGCCGATCTCGTTTGAGCAGCTGATCAAGGAAGTGGTCGCCGGCGGCAACCTCTTCGGCGAGGGCAACGTGGAAGGACTTGGCGCCCTGCGTGACCTGAAAACCCCCATCGACGAAAAGCAGCCGGGACTTGGCCCACGCGTCAATCAGGTTGCGGTGCTCTCCAGCGTCAATGACGGGCGCGAGAACTTTGCCCGCCGCTTCTTCCAGAAATCCTATGGCACCCTCAATTTCATCGGCCATGGCTCCTACTGCGGCGGCTCCTACCGTTCCGGCTCCGGTGCCTTGTTTGGCGACATGAAAGCGATGCCGCATTGCAAGCCGGATTTTGCCAATGCCGAATTCGTGCTCTTTGTCGGCACGGCACCGGGGCAGGCCGGGAATCCGTTCAAGCGTCAGGGTACCCTGGTGGCCAAGGCGCGTACGGAAGGCAAGCTATCCTATGTCGTGGTCGATCCAGTGCTGACCCACGCCGACAACCGGGCCAGCGGTGACCGTGGTCGCTGGGTGCCGATCAAGCCGGGTACCGACGGTGCACTGGCCATGGCGATCATTCGCTGGCTCTTCGAAAACGAGCGCATCGACAGCCATTTCCTGAGCTTCCCGAACGCGGTGCTGGCCAAGCAGAACGGCGAGCCGTCCTTCTCCAACGCCAGCCATCTGGTCGTGGTTGAAGCAAAGCACCCGCGTGAACAACGCATGCTGCGCGCCTCCGATCTCGGTGTCGACATGCCGGAAGAGCAACGCTACAAGGAAATGGATGCCTTCGTCTGCCTTGATCAGTCCGGGAAGCCGGTGCTCCATGATCAGGCCAGCGGCCCGGCCCAGATTTTCGTCGATACGGTACTGACGGTGGGCGGCAAGGAGGTTCAGGTCAAGTCATCGCTGCAACTCCTGAAAGAAGAGGCCATGCGCCTCGACCTGCCGGCCTATGCCGCAGCCTGCGGCATCTCGGCTGAAACCCTGGCTGGCCTGGCCAAGGAACTTTCTTCTCATGGCAAGAAGGCTTCCGTCATCGCCCACGGCGGCATGATGAGTGGCAGCGGCTTCTATAACGCCTATGCCCTGCTCAGCATCAACGCCCTGCTCGGCAACATCAACTGGAAAGGCGGCTTCGTCGCCAACGGTGGAGGATTCAAGGACAACGGCGAAGGGCCGCGCTATAACCTCGACAGCTTTGCCAGCATGGTCAAACCTGCCGGCACACCGCTCGGGCGCAATATTCCTTACGAGAAGACGGCCGAGTTTGCCGCCCGCAAGGCCGAAAACAATCCTTACCCCGCCGCGGCTCCGTGGTTCCCGAACGCGCCGGGCTTGACCACCGAACTGTTGCCTGGCGGCCTGAACGGTTACCCGTATGCTTTGAAAGCACTGATCCTGTGGTCGTCGAATCCGCTCTACGGCATCGCCGGCTTGCGCAACAAGATTGCCAAGGATCTGGCCGATCCGAAGAAAATCGGGCTGATCGTGTCGGTCGATCCTTTCATCAATGAAAGCAACGCCTTCGCCGACTATATCGTCCCCGATTCGCTGATGTACGAGAGCTGGGGCTGGGTGGCAGCCTGGAACGGCGTGCCGACCAAGGCGATGAGCGCCCGCTGGCCGGTCATCGAGCCGCAGGCCGCGAAAACGCCGGAAGGCCAAGCCATCGGCATGGAAACTTTCTTCATCGGGCTGGCCAAGGCAATGCAATTGCCCGGATTTGGCGACAACGCCATCAGTGATCCCGACGGCAATGCCTACCCCTTGAATACGCCCGAGGACTGGTATCTGCGTGGTGGGGCGAATATCGCCTGGCTAGGCAAGGAGCCGGTAGCGGATGCCACCGACGAGGACATCATCCTGTCCGGCGTCGAGCGGCTACGCCCGCTGCTGGAAAAGACCCTCAAACCCGAGGAAGTCGCCAAGGTAGCTTTCCTGCTCAGCCGAGGCGGACGCTATCAGCCAGGCAAGGATGCCTATGACGAAGAAGATCCTCGCTGGATGCGCAATCCCATGAAGTCGATGGCGCATCTCTGGAACGAAAACGTCGGCGCCTCGAAGAACAGTTTGTCCGGCAAACGCAATATCGGTTGCGCCAGTTGGCATGAGCCGGCGTTTGCCGATGGGACCCCCATGCGCAAACACTATCCCGTCGAGCAATGGCCGCTCCAGCTGGTCAGCTACAAATCGGCCCTGCAAAATCCCTACTCGATCGGTGCCACCCGGCTGCTCGGGCTGCATCCGGAAAACCCGGTGCTGATTCACCCCGACGACGCGCGCCGCCTGCATGTCGAGATGGGCGACCTGGTTGAGATCAGCACGCCCGGCGGCAGCCTGAAAGCGCGCGTCATGGTGCATGCTGGCATTACGCCGGGCGTAGCCGCCGTTGAGCATGGTTTCGGCCACCGCGAACTGGGCGCCCGTGCACACCTTATCGGAGGAAAGCAGCAACCGCAGGACAAGCGTCTGGCCGCCGGCGTTAACCTCAACGACATTGGCTTGCTCGACCCGACGCGGCCCGACAAATCACCCTGGGTGGATGCCATTTCCGGTGCTGCGGTACGCAATGGGCTGCCCGCAAAGGTACGCCGGGCTTGACCACCAGCCACTAATCCAGCGCTGCCGGGTCGGCCCGCAACATCAGTCGGGCAAGTTCCGCAGCGCTGGATACACCTGCTTTTTCCATCACATGCTGGCGATGAATATGCACCGTTTTTTCGCTGATGTTCAAGTTGCCGGCAATCTGCTTGTTGGGCAAGCCTTGGGCGACTTGATGCGCCACCTCCCGCTCGCGGGGGGAGAACTGCGCCAGCATGGCCTGGGCCGCACGGCGTCGGGCCTCGTCATCAAGCGCTTCGGCACTGTGCCGGATGGCTGCAGCCACCGCATCGAGCACTTTCTGGTCATTGAAGGGCTTTTCGATGAAGTCGATGGCGCCGGATTTCATCGCCTGCACGGCCATCGAGACGTCGGCATGCCCGGTCATGAAAAGAATCGGCAGAGCAATCCCGCGCTCGCGCAACACTTGCTGCAACTCCAGGCCACTCATTGACGGCATGCGGATGTCGAGCAGCAGGCAGCTAGGCAGCGTCGGTGCTACGGCGACATCCAGAAACTCTTCTGCCGAAGCGTGTAGCCGGACCGTCCAGCCCACCGAATCGAGCAGGAAACGCAGTGACCGGCGCAATCCGGGATCATCGTCAACGACATGGACAATGCAGTCTTCAGGCTGATAGTTCATGGCAGGGAAGGGAAAAGGAAAAACGCATGCCGGGAGAGTCCTGATTGGGTTCGGCCCACAGTCTACCGCCGTGGGCTTCGATGATTGTCTTGCAGATGGGCAGGCCAAGGCCAAGCCCATCCGGCTTGGTCGTGAAGAACGGTTCGAACAGATGGGGCAACTGCTCCGCACTGAGGCCAACGCCCTGGTCGATGACATGCACCGCGACGCGACTGTCCATCGGTTCGATCAGGATGCGCAGGTTCTGTCGATCGGCGGGCAAATCACGATTGGCGTCAATGGCGTTCTTGATCAGATTGAGCAAGACCTGCTGAATCTGGGCGCCGTCGGCAAGTACCTGGCAACCATCTTTCAGGCGATTTTCAATGACGACCTCTGGCGCTCGCGCCAGCATGCCGACGATCAGGCGCCTTGCATCCTCAGCGATGTCGGCGAGCCTGATCGCTTCGCGGGTGGCCTCGCGCTTCCTTGCAAAATGCCGGATGCGCTGGACGATACCGCCAGCCCGCTCGGCCTCCCGGGCAATCTCGGTCGAGGCTTCGGTAATGGCTGCCGGGGTCAGATTCCCGCTTTCCTGGCGACGCAAAACTGTCCGCGCATAGGTCCCTATGGTCGTCAGTGGCTGATTGATTTCATGGGCCAGATTACCGGATAGCTCACCCAACACCGAGAGTCGAGACAGATGCTCCATCTGCTCCTGGCTTTCGCGCATTTTTGCCTCGGCCAGATCGCGGGCCGCAAGCGATTCGCGCAATTCGGCCGTACGGCGATGCACCTGATGTTCAACGCGGACGGTATGCACAATCCAGCCACTTAGGATGGCGAGCAGGCCCAGCAACCAGGGCCAGAAACGGCGAACCAGACCTTCCGGCGTAATCTCCCGCAAATACGTGTAGGGGCCGGTGCGCAATTCACGAAAGAGCTCGTGCACCGGCTGGTAGTCGGCCGGCACCGCCCAGCTCATTCCTGCCGACTCGGGCATGGCCAGCAGCGCACGGGCAACAGCCTTGGCCAGCGCCGGGTCAGTCTGCCTGGTCACGGCAATCGGCCAGTTCGGATAAAGGCGTGTCGATACGGCACAGGGCAGATCCGGCACTTGATGTGCCGACAATACTCGAAAATCATCGAGCCGGATCTTGCCCTGACTCGCCATCTGCTCCAGCAGGCAGGTGCGGACGATGCCAGCATCGACTTCGCGCGCATCCACGGCCTCGACGATCCGGGTCATCGGCAAGCCGACAAAAAGGATTTCCTTGAGATCGGATTCCGGATCAACACCTTGGCTGAGCATCTCCCTGGCCGCCACCAGATAGCCACCAAAGGCTTCCGGTGCGACGGCTGCGACGCGTTTCCCAGCCAGGTCAGCGAGTTCACGAAGCGCGGGCTGGTCGGCTCTGGCCAGAACCACCGAGCCAAGCGCCCGCGCCGGATCGCTATCCTCGGTATCCAGTGTGGCGATCCGGCTGATCCCGAATTCAGCTTCCATGGTGACGTAATACCCGGGATTGGTAATGACCAGATCAACACGGTTCCCGGCGATGGCCTGGCGCAGGCCGGCTGCATCATAGTGGTCGAGTCGAAAATGATGCGTAGGCAGCGCCTGATTCAGATAGCGGATCACCGGTGACCAGTCGGATGCAGCGGCCCGCTCGCCCTGATAGGCAAAAACGCCGATCACCACGTCGCCCCCGAATGCTTTTGAAAGCATGCATAGGAAAAGTCCAAGCAAGCAGATGAATCGCTTCGCCGTCAAAGGTAAGGGAGCAAGCCGGATGAGCATCGAGAGAGTATACCGAGCTAACCTGCTATGGATTGCGCGCTTGGTTGCATGGCCAGACAAAGTGGCGGTCAATCGATGGTCAATCGATGGTCAATCGATGGTCAATCGGGCGAGCCGGCCTCCCGACAAGCTTAACGGCTCGAGTTGGCCGGCTTATGCCCGAAAGCCAACTGATCGATTCCTCAAAATTAGCCCCTCGCGTAATCGAATTTCGATGCTTTTTCCCAGTCGACCGCAACAGGCCATATCGCCGGCACGCATGTCATCCGACGCAAACCGCGCAGCCGCGTTAGGGACGAATGCTAAAATCTCGGCCCGTGTTTCATTCCGATTTCCCGATGCGTCAGTTGCTCCTTGACCTGCTGCCTGCAAGCCCGCCGACGCTGGACAATTTCGTGCCCGGCGGCAATGTGGAAACGCTGGCCGCGCTGACCGGCTGGCTGGCCGGTGTGCGCTTGGAAACGTCGTTTTGCCTGTGGGGCGAAGCGGGGTCGGGGCGCTCGCACCTGCTGCTGGCCAGCGGCTTTGCCTACGTGGATGCGGCATGCGACCCGGCACTGGCGACGGCGCCCGAGGCGGAACAACTGGCCGTCGATCACGTCGATGCGCTGGACGAAACCGGCCAGATCGCGCTGTTCAACCATTTCAACCGCCTGAAAATGGCCGCCGGCATGCTGTTGACCGCAACCAGCCAGCCGCCGGCCCATCTCGCGCTGCGTGAAGACCTGCGTACCCGCCTCGGCTCCGGGCTGATCTACCGGCTGCTGCCCTTGTCCGATGCCGAAAAGGCCGCCGCCCTCGCCGCCCAGGCGAAGGAGCGGGCGCTGAAGCTGACGCCGGATGCCATCGACTACCTGATGCGCCACGCGCCGCGCGACATGCGCAGCTTGTCTGCCTTTGTCGTTGCGCTCGACCGCTACACGCTGGAACACAAGCGCGCGGTCACGCTGCCGCTGCTGCGCGAATTGCTGTTGTCGCCCGGCGGGAAAAATTAGGCGACGGCCACGCCGAACAAGTGGCCGATGCCGAAAGTCACCCCGGCAGCCGCCATGCCGATCAGCAATTGGCGGGCTCCCGACCACAGGACATTTTTCCCGGTAAACACGGCAATCGCCGCGCCGAGGGTGAACAATCCGATGGCCGATGCAATCATGCTGGCCTGGACAATCCAGCCTGCGGGAACTAGGAACATCGGCAGCGCCGGCACCAGCGCGCCGAGCAGAAAGACCATGAAGGATGACACGGCGGCTGCAATGGCCGAGCCGCCGAGATCGTCAGGGTTAAGACCCAGCTCTTCGCGAACCAGGGTATCGAGCGCCGTCTCCTTGTTCTGGATGACACGCGCCGAGATGGTGTGCGCTTCTTCCGCCGAAAAGCCCTTGGCTTGATAGATGAGCGCCAGTTCTTCCTGCTCCTCGGCGGGCGCCTGGGTCAGCTCGTCGGCCTCGCTGGCAATCTGCCGCTCCTGCAATTCGCGGGCACTTTGCACGGAAATCCATTCGCCCATCGCCATTGAACAGGCGCCGGCCAGCGTGCCAGCAACCGCCGTCGCCAGCAGAGTGGCTGGCGCCATCGACACGCCAGCGACCCCCATCACCAGGCAAAAGGTTGAAACCAGCCCGTCGTTGGCACCGAGCACCATCGCCCGCAAGTTGTTGGCGCTGCCTGCACTGTGCCTGCCCTCAAGCCGGGAATACAGCGGGCCGTTCCACGCATCCGTTGAGCGCGATGCCAGCAGTGACAGCATGCGGGCATGCGAACGCTCTTCGGCCGGCATCGCCGTGGCCTTCGCTTCGCCTTGCGTGTCGTAGATCGCCCGATTGCGCGCTTCATCGTCGGCAACCAGCGGCAATACGGCCTGCGCGCCAAAGCGCCGGCTGGCGGCGATCAGCAACCGGGTGCGCCATCCGGGCCGGTCTTCAGGAACCGGCGCGCCGAGCCGCTCGATTCGTCGCTTCCAGAAATCAGCGTGGGTTTGCTCAACGGCGGCAAGCCGCCGATACAACTCGGCCAACTCGGCCTTCGGTTCAACCTCGGCCATTGCGCGATAGAGCGCGGCGCCATCGATTTCATTCTGAAAATTGGCCCGAAAACGGGAAAGTTCGCTGCCGCTCGCCACATCCAACTCCACTGAAGGCAAATGGCCTCCCGTTATAATTCCAGCTCGATTCTCGCTCACTACACCTGCCTCCTGCCCGGTCAGTCTACCCCTTCCCCTTGAGTCCCACGCATCCCCGATCAACCCGCATCGATTTCACTCAACAAACAGCCCCATGAATCTCGCTCTCTTCGACCTCGACAACACTCTTCTAGCCGGCGACTCCGATTTCGAGTGGGCGCAGTTCCTCATCAGCAAGGGCGCCGTCGACCGCGAGTTGCAGGAAGCGAAGAACATCCAGTTTTACGAGCAATACAAGGCCGGCACGCTGGACATTTACGAGTTCCTCGGCTTTCAGCTCGCGCCGCTGGCCCGCCACCCGCGCGCCGAACTGGACGCCTGGCATCGCGAATACGTCGAACGCCACATCCGCCCGATCATGACCGCGCCGGCCAGGGCGCTGGTGCAGCGCCACCTGGCGGCCGGCGACCTGTGCGCCGTCGTGACCGCCACCAACAGCTTCGTCACCGGCGCCATCGCCCGCGAATTCGGCATTCCGCACCTGATCGGCACGATTGCTGCGGTCGACGTCGAAAACGGGGCATTTTCCGGGGCGCCGACCGGCATGCCGTCCTTCCGCGAGGGCAAGATCGCCCGCGTCGACAGTTGGCTGGAATCACTGGGCCTGTGGTGGGGCAGCTTTGGCGAGAGCTTTTTCTACAGCGACTCGCACAATGACCTGCCGTTGATGCACAAGGTGACGACGCCGGTTGCCGTCGATCCGGATGACAAACTGCGCGCTCACGCCGAGCAAATGGGCTGGAAAATCATCACTTTGCGGTAAAATCGCGGTTTTCCCGCAGCGCTCCCGGCGCTCTTTGAACGGCAATACGTGATCCGCAAACTCATTTCCCGCGTTTTCGGCGGCAAGAAATCCAGCGCCAGCCACCACGAACCGGCGGTCATTCCCGTCTCCAGCCACCGCATCACCCGCGACCGCATCAGTAGCGGCAGCCGGCGCGTCTGCGAAACCCTGCAGGAACGCGGCCACAAGGCCTACGTCGTCGGCGGCGCGGTGCGTGACCTGCTGATCGGCGCCGATCCCAAGGATTTCGACGTCGCCACCGACGCCACGCCGGAAGAGGTGCGCCACGCCTTCCGCCGCTCGCGCATCATCGGGCGCCGCTTCCAGATCGTCCATGTGATGATGGGCCAGGAAACCATCGAGGTCACCACCTTCCGTGGCACGCTGGACGCCAATACCAAGAAGGACGAGCACGGCCGCGTGCTGCACGACAACGTCTTCGGCAGCCAGGCCGAGGATGCCGCCCGGCGCGACTTCACGGCCAACGCGCTGTACTACGACCCGACCACCGAGGCGGTGCTCGACTACCACCACGGCGTCGGCGATCTCAAGCAAAAAACCCTGCGCATGATCGGCGAGCCGCGCGCCCGTTACCGCGAGGACCCGGTGCGCATGTTGCGCGCCGTACGCCTCGCGGCCAAGCTCGGCCTCATCATCGATCCCGCAGCGCGCACGCCGATCCGCGAAATGGCCGACCTGCTGGAAAACGTGCCGGCGGCCCGCCTGTTCGACGAAATGTTGAAGCTCCTGACCTCGGGGCATTCGGTCAAGTGCATCACCCAGTTGCGCGACGAAGGCCTGCACCACGGCCTGCTACCGCTGCTCGACGTCATTCTCGAACAGCCAATGGGCGAGAAGTTCGTGATGCTGGCGCTGGCCAATACCGACGACCGCATTCGCCGCAACAAGGGCGTTTCCCCAGGCTTCCTGTTCGCCACGCTGCTCTGGCACGAAGTGCTGGTGCACTGGGAAAAGCTCAAGGCCAACGGGGAATCGAAGATTCCGGCGCTGTATCAGGCAATGGACACGGTGCTCGACGTGCAGGGCGAAAAGCTCGCCATCACGCGGCGCATCGCCGGTGACATCAAGGACATCTGGGCGCTGCAGCCGCGCTTCGAGAACCGTGCCGGCAAGCGCCCCTACGGCCTGCTCGAACAGCCGCGCTTCCGCGCCGGCTACGATTTTCTGGTGCTGCGCGCCGAATCCGGCGAAATCGACAAGGAACTGGCCGACTGGTGGACGCGCTTCCAGGACGCCGACGGCGAGGAGCGGGCGCGCATGCTGATGCCCGAACAGGCTGGCGACAAGAAGCGCCGGCGTCGCCGCAAAAAACCGGCCTCCGACAGCGTCGACCGCAACAGCCCCGTATGAACACCGCCTACGTCGCCCTCGGCGCCAATATCGGCGATCCGACGGCCACAGTGCTCGCCGCTTTCGCGGCACTGGCCAACCTGACGGACAGCCGCGTTGTCCACACTTCGTCGCTGTACCGCACGGCGCCGGTCGGGCTGACCAACCAACCCGACTTCATCAATGCCGTTGCCATGCTGGAAACCGGGCTGGCGCCCGAGGAACTGCTCGACGCGCTGCTCGATCTCGAAGCCCGTTTCGGGCGCGTGCGCCGCGACCGCAACGGCCCGCGCACGCTCGATCTCGACCTGCTGCTCTACAACGACATCGAACTCGACCTGCCGCGCCTGATCCTGCCGCACCCGCGCCTGCACCTGCGCGCCTTCGTGCTGCATCCGCTGGCGGAAATCGCCCCTGAACTCGCCATTCCCGGGCGCGGTAGCGTCGCCGCCTGGCTGCCGGCAGTCGCCAACCAGGGAGTCGATCGTTTGTGAACGCCCTCGCATTGCACGTGCCAGTGCTGTGGAAGACAGTTTTCCTGCTGTCCCTGTCCAACATTTTCATGACCTTTGCCTGGTACGCCCACTTGAAAAACCTCGCCGACCGGCCGTGGTGGATTGCCGCGCTGATTTCGTGGGGCATTGCGTTGTTCGAATACCTGATCCAGGTGCCGGCCAACCGCATCGGCCATGCCGAGATGGATCTCGGCCAGCTCAAGATCCTGCAGGAAGCGATCACGCTGACGATCTTCGTGCCCTTCGTGATTTTTTACATGGGCCAGCCGATGAAGCTTGACTATCTGTGGGCCGGGCTGTGTATCCTTGGCGCCGTTTATTTCGTTTTCCGGACGTAAACCATGTCTGCACAAACCATCACCCGCCGCCTGACCCAGGCCGACCTCGCCAAGCTCTACGCCGCCGGCGAGAAGGTCGTCATGTTCACCTGTTACGACGCGAGTTTCGCCCGTCTGCTCGACGGTGCCTGCATCGAGGTGCTGCTGATCGGCGATTCGCTGGGCAACGTGATCCAGGGCCACGACACGACGCTGCCGGTGACGGTGACCGACATCGCTTACCACGTCGCCGCAGTCAAGCGCGGCTCTGATCGCCCCTTCATCATCGCCGACATGCCCTTCGGCAGCTATCAGGAATCGCCGGAACAGGCCTTCCGCAATGCCGTCACGCTAATGGCGGCCGGCGCCCAGATGGTCAAGCTGGAAGGCGGCCGCGAAATGGCGGCGACCGTCGAATTCCTGGTGCACCGGGGCATCCCGGTCTGCGGCCACGTCGGCTTGACGCCGCAGTCGGTGCATGCGCTGGGCGGCTACAAGGTGCAGGGCAAGGGCGAAGCCGCGGCGCAGCGCCTGAAAGACGACGCGCTGGCGCTGCAGAACGCCGGGGCGACGATGATTGTCCTCGAAGCCATCCCTGCCGTGCTCGCCGCCGAAGTCACCGGCCTGCTCAACATCATCACCATCGGCATCGGCGCCGGCAAGGATTGTTCCGGCCAGGTCATGGTGCTGCACGACGCCTTCGACATTCCGCCGGGCAAGAAGGCCAAGTTCGTCCGCAACTTCATGGAAGGCGCCAGCTCGATCCACGACGCCGCCTGCCGTGCCGTTGCCGCTGTCAAGGACGGCAGCTACCCCGGCCCCGAACACACCTACGCCGCTTAAATCATCATGCAAATCCATTCCGCCATCGCCGATCTGCGCGCGGCGCTCAAGGGACGCGGCCGCGTCGTTTTCGTGCCGACCATGGGCAACCTGCACGCCGGCCACATCAGCCTGATGGAACAGGCGCGGGCGCACGGCGACACCGTGGTCGCGTCGATCTTCGTCAATCGCCTGCAATTTGGCCCGAACGAGGATTTCGACAAGTACCCGCGTACCTTCCAGGCCGACTGCGATAAGCTGGCCGCCGCCGGCGTCGACGTGCTGTTCGCGCCGACCGAGGCCGATCTTTACCCGGAGCCGCAGGAATACGTTGTCGAACCGCCGGCCATCCAGAACATCCTGGACGGCGAATTCCGCCCCGGCCACTTTCGCGGCGTCGCCACCGTCGTCCTCAAACTGTTCAACTGTGTTCAGCCGCAAGCCGCCGTCTTCGGCAAGAAGGATTACCAGCAGCTGATGGTGATCCGCAACATGACGCGGCAACTGGCC
>JAEUOH010000229.1 GCA_016790845.1 Dechloromonas sp. | reverse complement strand
GCACGCTGACGTTGCCCGAGGTGCCGCGATTGAGGCCCGCCGGCTGCATGGCGCGGGCAGTGACGATCAGTTGCTCGCGCAGGTCGCTCATCGCGCTTCCTCCGGGTAAAGTCCCAGCAGGCCATCGCGACTGGCGGAGCAGACGCCGCGTTCGGTGATGATGCCCTTGACCAGCCAGCCGGGGGTGACATCGAAGGCCGGATTGGCGACATCCTCGCCGGCCGGCAGCTGACGCAGCGCGGAAGGTTGGCCGTGGTGGTCGAGGCCGTGCACCAGGCGGAACTCGTCGCCGTCGCGTTCCTCGATGGGAATGTCGGCGCCATCGGCGCAGGCGAAATCGATGGTCGAGCGCGGCGCGGCGACGTAGAAGGGAATGCCGTTGTCGGCGGCAGCCAGTGCCTTGAGGTAGGTGCCAACCTTGTTGGCGACATCGCCATTGGCCGCGACGCGGTCGGCACCGACGATCACCGCATCGACGCGGCCCTGGCGCATCAGCAGGCCGGCGGCGTTGTCGGCGATCAGCGTGTGCGGCACGCCGTGGTGTTCGAGTTCCCAGGCGGTGAGCAGGCCCTGGTTGCGCGGCCGGGTTTCGGAAACCCAGACATGCACCGGCACGCCGGCATCGTGCGCGGCGTAGATCGGGGAGAGCGCGGTGCCGTGGTCGACGGTGGCCAGCCAGCCGGCATTGCAGTGGGTCATCACGTTCAGCGTGTGGCCGTTGGCGACGATCAGGTCTTTCCAGAGCTTCAGGCCGTGCTGGCCGATGGCGGCGTTCTGCGCCACGTCCTCGTCGGCGATGGCTTGTGCTTCCTGCCAGGCGGCCTGGTGGCGGGCTTCCGGCGCCAAGGGTTGCAGGACGCTTTCCATGCGCGCCAGTGCCCAGTGCAGATTGACGGCTGTTGGGCGGGTCGACCGCAACAGGCTTGCCGCTTCATGCAATCGGGTGTCGGAAGCCTCGAATTCCAGCGCAATCGCCAGCCCGTAGGCGGCGGTGGCGCCGATCAGCGGCGCACCGCGCACCTGCATGGCGCGAATCGCATGTGCCGCCTCCTCCAGCGTGGCGACGCGCGCCCAGTGCAGCGCGTGCGGCAGCCGGGTCTGGTCGATGATGTCGATGCAGTTCTGCGCCGGATGCGCGCGCAGCGTGCGGGTGGGGATGCCGTCGATGTTCATGGCGTGGCGAGTCGGGTGGAATGGGTGCGTAGCCAGTTGGCGTAAGCGGCTTCGGTAATGTCACTGGCGGCAAGCGCCAGCATGGTCAGCGTTGCATCCTGTTGTGTAGCGGTCAGCCTGTAACCGTTGAGGCGAAGAAACAGGCCGGCACCGAGAAAGCCGGCGCGTTTGTTGCCGTCGATGAACGGGTGGTTCTTGGCAAGTCCGAAGGCATAAGCGGCGGCGCAATCGAAAACGTCCGGCTGGCCGTAGGCGGCCAGGTTTTCCGGGCGGGCCAAGGCCGAGTCGAGCATCCCTTCATCGCGGATGCCGGGGGCGCCGCCGTGCAGAACCAGACTCTCGCCATGCAGCAACAACAGCGCACGGCGGTCGATCCAGGCGAACAACTTACTTGGCCAATTCGTGGAAGGTGTCGCGATACTCGCGCATGAATTCGCGGCCAGCCTCAACCTGGCGGGCAACCTCCGGATCGTAGGGCGTCATCGAGAAACCCTCCGGCGTCTCGACGAGATAAACCGTGTCGCCTTTGTCGACATGCAGCATGGCGAGCGCCTCCTTCGGCAGCACGACGCCGACCGAATTGCCGATCTGGGTCAGTTTGAGTGCGAACATGGCGGACTCCGTGTTTGTTATAACGGATGTAATACTACGCCATTTTCTGCCTTGCAATTGCCTGCCCGAGTGGCATGGCACCTGATTTTGACCTCATCATAGGCCGTCGTGGCGCCCTGCAGAAGCGGTTGGCGTCCTGGACGCAACGGCGCTCAGCGAGTGGGCGGTGGGGACGACGGGGCATTTCCCGGTGTTTTGATGTGTTTATTCAAGACCTGACCCCGTTTTGTGTGCAGCCCGTTGGCCCGGTAGCTGCTCCAGCGGTAGTTTGCCGGGTCATCCACCGTCCCCGCACGCACCGGATTGAGTTCGATATACCGCTGACACAGCAGAAGATAGACATCGGCCTGCACCAGCGAAGACTTGTAACGGCTGTCCCACAAAGTGCCGGTACGGCGATAAGTCTTGTTGATGTACTGCACATAGCGCCGGCCCAGCGAGATCATCAGCGCGGAAACCGCCTCTGGCGTCGGCGGCGTAAGCAGCAAGTGCACGTGGTTGGTCATCTGCACATAGGCGTGCAACAGGCAACCGGTTGCCTTGAGTGCCTCACCCAGCCATTCGCGGTAGGCAAGATAATCGTTTTCGGCAAAAAAAAAGGCATCGCGATTATGGCCCCGCTGAACGATGTGCAAGGGCTGATCGGGAAGGTGGATTCGGGGGCGGCGAGGCATTGGAATCGGGCGGTAAATAGTTCTAAGATTTCAGATCAGATTTAATTCGAGCCTGGCCACTTTTATTTCCTTTGGTTGTTACTTCGCTTAATTTGTCGATAGCTTGTTGTGCAGTAAGTGACATGTCCCCTCCAATCAAAATCCAAAAGTCACGGTAATGGGAACGTGGATACGTTTGTTGTAATCCCCCGCCTTGTGGGTACTCAAAGCCTCTTTA
>JAEUOH010000006.1 GCA_016790845.1 Dechloromonas sp. | reverse complement strand
CGGGATACCGCTCTCGGTATCGGCCGCCATCGGCTTCATTGCGCTGTTCGGGCAGGCGGTCTTGAACGGGGTGGTGATGGTCAGCTACATCAACCAATTGAAGCAGCAGAAACTCGATGATTACCAGGCCGTCTTCCAGGGTGCCCTGTCGCGCCTGCGCACCGTGCTGATGACCGCCCTGCTCGCCATGCTCGGCCTGCTGCCGATGGCGCTGTCACAGGGCATCGGCTCGGAAACGCAGCGCCCGCTGGCGCTGGTCGTCATCGGCGGCCTGATTTCGGCGACACTGCTGACGCTGTTCGTGCTGCCCACGCTCTACTACTACCTCTCGACGCATCCGAAACTGGCCAGGGCGCTGCACTGACACGTCCCACCCGGACAAAAAAAACCCGCCACGCCGGCGGGTAAATTTTTTCTAGGAGGAGTTACTACAATTCCATCCTGCCGGAACAGCCTGACCGCTCCCTGACCCAAATCATGACGGCCGGCTACAATGCAATTCCAGACCAGTTTCCCGGACTCCCTTCATGCCCCGCCAACCGTCGCTCAACACGCAAATCCTGATCGGCTGCCTGCTCGGCATCGCCGGCGGCTTCTGGCTGGCCGGCGCCGCGAGCGCGCCGCTGACTGCCAACACGCTGTACGGCGCCAAAATTATCGGCAATCTCTTTCTCGATCTTTTGCGCATGATCCTGGTGCCGCTGGTGTTCTCGTCCATCGTTATCGGCGTCGCCAACCTGCGCGCGCACGACCAGATGCACCGCGTGTGGACGACGACGCTGATCTTCTTCTTTGCCACCATGGGCATCGCCATCGTCATCGGCTTTGGCGCCGCCCACCTGTTCCGCCCTGGCGACGGCCTGCACCTGGCCATGTTCGCCGATGCCACGCGCGACTTCCAGGCACGTCAGATGCCGCTCCCCGACTACATCGCGCAATTCCTGCGCGGCCTCTTTCAGAATCCTTTCAAGGCGCTGGCCAACGGCGACATCCTGGCCATCGTCATCGTCGCCCTCTTCCTCGGCATCGCGCTGGTCGTCGGCGGCGAGCGCTACCGCAATATCCGCGCGCTGATCGAAGAGTTACAGGAACTCTGCCTGCGCATCGTCGGCTGGATCATGCGCCTGGCACCGTTCGGCCTGGCCGCCTTGCTGCTGCAACTGGTGGCGACGCAGGATGGCGGCCTGCTGCGCAGCCTCGGCCATTTCATTCTGGTGGTCACCGGCACCACGCTGTTCCACGGTATCGTCGTGCTGCCGTTCATCCTCTGGCTATTCACGCGGATGTCGCCGCTGCATTTCTTCAAGGGCGCGCGCGAGGCGCTGGTCACCGCCTTCGTCACCAGTTCCAGCGCCGCCACGCTTCCGGTGACGCTGCGCTGCACCGAGCAGCACCTGCACGTGCGGAAGGACATCGCCAATTTCGTCGTGCCGCTTGGCGCCACCGTTAACATGGATGGCACGGCGCTCTACGAAGCGGCAGCGGCGCTGTTCGTCGCCCGCCTGGCCGGCATCGAGCTCGACCTCGCCAGCCAGATGATCGTGTTCTTCGTCGCCATGCTGGGCGCCATCGGCGCCCCCGGCATCCCCAGCGTCGGCATGCTGAGCATGGTGCTGGTGCTCGAATCGGTCGGCCTGCCGACCGCCGCCATCGCCATATTGCTGCCCATCGACCGCCTGCTCGACACCACGCGCACGGCGGTCAATGTCGAAGGCGACATGATCGGCAGCCTGATCGTACAGAAGCTGGCCGACCGACCCACTTAACGTCCCGGCGGCTTGTCCGGCACCTCCAGATGGTGCCGCTGCAGCCAGTCGCGATCCAGTTCCCATTTCACGCCGGTGATTCCGGGCTGGGCCAACACGATTCCCCTGGCCTCGTCCTGCACCTGGCCCAGCGTCCTTTCGAGCGCGATGAAGGCCGGGTTGTCGTGATCCTTTACATTCACATCGGGATACATCGCCCCCAGGAAACGGAAGGCCGGCATCTCGAAATTGCGTGGCGTGCCCATGACGGCGGTGTTGCCGTCGACTCGCATGACATGAAAGGGATACGGGTAATTCTTCAACTGCGGGCTGGCCGCCGTCTGGAGCGCCTCGTTGAGCGCCCGCGTGCGCCCATCGGGGCGACGGATTGCCCAATCCAGCGCAACCAGCAGAGCAAGCACCAGCAGCGCCCATTGCCACGATTTGATGTTGCGAAAATTCACGATGCCTCCCAAACCCTTCAGTTCCGGCTGCCCCAATGAAAGTGGTGGAGCAGCCGATGCAACACCGGCGTGAATAGCAGCCCCGCCGTGACCAGAAAGGCAAGCCCGGCGTACAACGCATAGAAGCCGGCGAACAGTTTGCCGGCCACGGTCTGCGGCGGATGGACCGGCCCCATGCCGCC
>JAEUOH010000001.1 GCA_016790845.1 Dechloromonas sp. | reverse complement strand
GCTGGGTGTTGGCGCCCAGGGCCTGGGCGGCCTGACCACCGTGCTCGATGTCAAGGTGCTCGACTATCCCTGCCACGCGGCCAACCTGCCAGTCGCACTGGTGCCGAACTGCGCCGCCACCCGTCACTGCCACTTCCATCTGGATGGTTCCGGCCCGGCCAAAATCGAGCCGCCGAAGCTGGAAGACTGGCCGGCCGTAACCTGGACGCCGGACCTCAAGGCCGCGACACAAGTCGACCTGAACACGCTGACCAAGGAGCAAGTTGCCTCCTGGAAGCCAGGCCAGAAGTTGCTGCTCAACGGCAAGATGCTGACCGGCCGCGATGCCGCTCACAAGCGCATTTCCGACATGCTGGCGAAGGGCCAGGAACTGCCGGTGGACTTCACTAACCGCGTCATTTACTACGTCGGCCCGGTCGATCCGGTGCGTGACGAAGTCGTCGGTCCGGCCGGCCCGACCACCGCCACCCGCATGGACAAATTCACCCGCATGATGCTGGAACAGACCGGGCTGATCTCGATGGTCGGCAAGTCCGAGCGCGGCCCCACCGCCATCGCGGCGATCAAGGACAACAAGTCGGCCTACCTGATGGCCGTCGGCGGTGCCGCCTACCTGGTCGCCAAGGCGATCAAGTCGGCCAAGGTCGTCGGCTTCGCCGATCTGGGCATGGAAGCCATCTACGAGTTCGATGTGGTGAACATGCCGGTAACGGTTGCCGTCGATTCCGCCGGCACCAGCGTCCACGAAACCGGCCCCAAGGAATGGCAGGTCAAGATCGGCAAGATTCCGGCCAAGGCCTGATCGCAAGATGCAAAAAAACCGGCCCTCGGGCCGGTTCGCGACGCCCCCGCCAGCCGGGGGCTTTTTCATGCCTTGATTTTGCCGCCTGTTGCGGTCGACCCGCAAAAAACGGCAAAAATCAATTCCGTAAAATCAACGAACGCGTTCCAGCATGCCGTTCCGGACACGAACGCGCTCACCCGCCCACACCGGCGGTTGGGAATCCTGCTCGATATTGGCGTTCGTGCCGTCGTCAAATCGCACATTGACGACCCACACCGTCGTGGTGCCGCTGGTCATGCGGTTGCCCACCACACCGCCGGCAGCGGCGCCGCCAACGGTAGCCAGCGTACGCCCACGGCCTTGCCCGACCTGATTGCCAAGCACGCCACCGACAACTGCGCCGCCAACAGTTCCCATGGTGGTGCCGGAAGTCGGCACGGCCTGCGTGCGAACCGATTCAACGGTCCCCACCCGGCCTTCGAACTGCGCTGCGGAACCGCCGGTTTGCGCCTGCACGGTCGCGGCCAGCGGTGCGGACAGGGTAGCGCCGAGCAGCAGCGCACGAATCAGATTTGCGGTTTTCATTGTTTTATTCTCCAGACAAAGTGGGTTTTCAAGAATTCGGGGCACAGCGCGATATTCTATCGTCCAGAGCGCCAGTATTCGCAATATCCCGCCGCCTGAATTCAGCCTTCTCCCGGTTTCCACCGCATGTTCCGAAAATTCCGCATCCTGATCCTGCTGCTCATCCTCGCTACCCTCGGCCTGGGTGCCTGGCGGGCGAACAGCCGGCTGACCGCCTGGGAACACACCATTCACGTCGCCATCTACCCGATCGCTGGCGACGATTCGCCGGTCACCGCGCGTTTCGTCGGCGAACTGGGCGCCGACGACTTCGCCGATATCGCCCAATGGCTGCAGGAACAAAGCAACGCGTACGGACGCCCCGTGTTGCAGCCGGTCGCCCTCCGCGTCGCGCCGCCGGTCGCTGCCCTGCCGCCCCCCGCGCCACGACAGGCCAGCGCGTTCGACGCCATCGTCTGGAGCCTGCAAATGCGCTGGTGGGCCTCGCGACACGACCGGATCGACGGCCCGAAACCGCACATCCGCCTGTTCGTTCTCTTTCACGACCCCGACCGCAGCAGCCACCTGCCCCATTCGACCGGCCTGAGCAAAGGCCAGATCGGCGTCATCCACGCCTTTGCCAGTCGCCAGCAGCGACGGCAGAACGCCGTGGTCATCGCCCACGAAATGCTGCACACCTTTGGCGCCAGCGACAAATACGATCCGGCGACCGGCCTGCCGCTCTGGCCGCAAGGCTACGCGGAACCCGACAAGTCGCCGCGCCTGCCGCAAACCAGAGCGGAGATCATGGGCGGTCGCGTGCCGATCGACGAACAGCGTGCCGACATTCCCGCCAGCCTGGCCGATACCGTGATCGGCGCTGAAACCGCCCGCGAAATCGGCCTGTCACGGTCGACACCCTGAAAAGGGCAAATTTCCGAAGCGCCCGGAAGGCGCTCACCGGCCTGCCCGAATCGGCATAAGATGAATGCCATGTTCGCCCCCACTTTCCCGCCGCGAATCCGGCACCGCCTGTCGCCGACATGGTCGGCGCGACTCCGCCGGCTCCTGACGGCCTGCGCCATGGCGCTGTTGCTACCGGCACACGCACAGGTTTTCAACAGCGAAGTTCAGCGCTTTCGCGTGCAGACCGTCACCGAAGGGCTTGAATTTCCCTGGGGCCTGGCTTTCCTCCCCGACGGCCGGATGCTGGTCAGCGAGCGACCCGGCCGCCTGCGGCTGGTCGCCGCCGACGGGCGGCTCGACCCCAAGCCGATTGAAGGTCTGCCGCCGAGTGCGGCGATTGGCCAGGGTGGGCTGCTCGATGTTGCACTGCACCCGAATTTCGCAAGGAACACGCTGGTTTATCTTTCCTATGCCGCCGAAGGCCCGGGCGGCTACGGCACCGAAGTCCTGCGCGGCCGGCTCGACGGCCATGCGCTGCGCGACGTCCAG
>JAEUOH010000226.1 GCA_016790845.1 Dechloromonas sp. | reverse complement strand
AGGATGAACTGCATGTCGCGCAGCGGTGCGGTGTAGTTGCTCATTGTCGTTACTCCACGGGTTTTATTGGTTTAAACGGCGGCCGCCAATTGCGGCACGGATTCGAACAGGTCGGCGACGAGGCCGTAGTCGGCGATCTGGAAGATCGGCGCATCCGGGTCCTTGTTGATGGCGACGATCACCTTCGATTCCTTCATCCCGGCCAGATGCTGGATCGCCCCCGAGATACCGACCGCGATGTAAAGCTGCGGGGCGACGATCTTGCCGGTCTGCCCGACCTGGTAGTCGTTGGGCACGAAGCCGGCATCGACGGCGGCACGGCTGGCACCCAGCGCGGCACCGAGCTTGTCGGCCAGCGGTTCGAGCAGCTGGTGGTAGTTCTCGCCGGAGCCCAGACCGCGCCCGCCGGAGACGATGATCTTGGCGGCACCGAGTTCGGGCCGTTCGGACTTGGTCAGCTCCCGGTTCTGGAGCTGGGTTTGGGCGGTGTCGGCAGCGGCGGCAATGGCTTCGATTTCGGCATTGTTGCCGGCGTCGACCGCATCAAAGGCGGTGGTACGGACGGTGATGACCTTGACCGGGTCGGCGCTCTTGACGGTGGCCAGGGCGTTGCCGGCGTAGATCGGGCGGACGAAGGTGTCCGTGCTTTCGACACCGGTGATTTCGGAGATCTGGGCGACGTCGAGCAAGGCGGCGACGCGCGGCAGCAGGTTCTTGCCGAAGGTGGTGGCCGGGGCGAGGATGTGGCTGTAGCCGGGAGCGTTGGCGATGACCAGGGCGGTCAGGTTTTCGGCGGTCTGGGCTTGGTAGTGGGCGGCGTCGGCCACTTTCACCTTGGCGACGCCTTGCAGTTGGGCGGCGGCCTGGGCGGCAGCCTGGCAGCCGGTACCGGCGACCAGCACGTGGATGTCGCCACCGATCTTCCGGGCGGCGGCGATGGTGTTGAGGGTGGCGGCCTTGAGGCTTTGGTGGTCGTGTTCGGCGATTACGAGGATGGTCATTTAGATCACCTTGGCTTCGTTCTTGAGTTTGTTGACGAGGTCGGCGACGTCGGCAACCCGGATGCCGGCGCTGCGCTTGGGCGGCTCGGTGACCTTGAGGGTGGTGAGTCGCGGGGTGATGTCGATGCCAAGGTCGGCGGGCTTGACGGTGTCGAGCGGCTTTTTCTTGGCTTTCATGATGTTGGGGAGGGTGGCGTAGCGCGGCTCGTTGAGGCGCAGGTCGGTGCTGACGACGGCCGGCAGGGTGATGGCGAGGGTTTCGAGACCGCCGTCGATTTCGCGGGTGACGGTGGCCGATTTTTGCCCATTCGCGTCAGCGATGACAACCTTGGAGGCGAAGGTGGCTTGCGGCCAGTTCTGCAGGGCGGCGAGCATCTGGCCGGTCTGGTTGGCGTCGTCGTCGATGGCTTGTTTGCCGCAGATGACGAGCTGGGGTTGTTCTTTGTCGCAGAGGGCTTTGAGGAGCTTGGCGACAGCGAGGGGCTGGAGGTCAACATCGCCGCAATCAACGAGGATGCCGCGGTCGGCACCGATGGCCATGGCGGTACGCAGGGTTTCCTGGCAGGCAGCGACGCCGCAGGAGACGGCGATGACTTCGCTGGCGATGCCGGCTTCCTTGAGACGGACGGCTTCTTCAACGGCAATTTCGTCAAAGGGGTTCATGCTCATCTTGACGTTGGCCAGATCAACACCTGATCCGTCCGCCTTCACCCGAACCTTGACGTTGTAATCAACTACCCGTTTTACGGGAACGAGAATTTTCACAAGCCTCTCCTTTTACCATCGGTTGGTGTTCTTCGATTGTCAGCCCTGTTTGACAGCGAAGCCGGCAATCCGCACAATGACC
>JAEUOH010000225.1 GCA_016790845.1 Dechloromonas sp. | reverse complement strand
AGGAAATCGATGTTCAGGCTGCGCTCGTGCGCCTCGTCGATGATGATCGCCTCGTAGGCGTTCAGATAAGGGTCGGACTGCGATTCGGCGAGCAGGATGCCGTCGGTCATCAGCTTGATCCAACTGTCGGCAGTCGACTTGTCGTGGAAGCGGATTTTCACGCCGACGCCCGCGCCGACCTGCGTTTTCAGTTCCTGCGCCAGCCGCGTCGCGACCGAGCGGGCCGCCAGCCGGCGCGGCTGCGTGTGGCCGATCAGTCCGCGCGTGCCGATGCCGAGATCGAGGCAGATTTTCGGCAACTGTGTCGTCTTGCCGGAGCCGGTTTCGCCGCAGACGATCACCACCTGATGCTTGGCAATCAGCTCGGCAATGTCCGCCCGGCGCTCGTTGACGGGCAGATCGCTCTGGAATTCCGGCTTCGGCAAGCGGGCGCGGCGTGCCGCGACCGCCGCCCGCGAGGCGTCGAGCAGCGCCGCCAGATCGGCCTGCGCTTTCTCACGTTTCGGCCCGGCCGTCTGCCGCAATTCCCGCGACAGGGCACGCAGCCGGCGCGCGTCCGCCGTCAGCGTTTCGCTACTGGTATCCGCCGGGCGGAAAAGGTGCTTGTCTTGTGCTTGCTGAGCCATGGGGCCGCATTATAGTCTGGCAGCCCTTGCGGTCATTTTTGCCCGTTTTCCCGTGTCGACCGCAGCAGGGCGGCTATTGGGCATCGGCACCCAGGAGAGAGACGGAAATTCGGTTTGACGAAATCAGGTATCTGTTGTGCAATCAATTCTAATTGGAGAATGACCATGGCAAAAAAGCCAACAGGAAACATTGCGCTGCTGGCCTGCGCCATGGGCTTTGCAGGTGTTGTGCTCGCGCAGGGGCCGACTTTCGACTGCGCCAAGGCGCGCGGCGAGGTGGAGCAGTCGATCTGCGGCGATGCCTCGCTTGCCGCGCTGGATCGCAAGCTGGACGAGGTCTACAAGGCTGCGTCGGCAAAGGCCAAAGGCAAGCTTTTGGCGCAGTTGCGCAGCGAACAACGCGGCTGGGTCAAGGGCCGAAACGATTGCTGGAAAGCGCATGGGCAGCCCACCTGGATCACGGCGACGTGGACGGTGGACACGGTCAAGGGGTGCGTCGAGGCCCAGTACCGGCTTCGTACCTCAGAACTGCAATCGGTCTGGCGGCTGGTGCCGCCGAAAACGGTTTTCTATGCCTGCCAGAACAATCCCGCCAACGAAGTGGTGGTGAACTTCTTTGCGACCGATCCGGCCACGATTCGGCTGGAGCGTGGCGATCGCACCGCGACGCTGTGGGAGGTCGGCGCGCCGGGGGCGAGGAACTTCGAGGGGCAGAACGTGAGCCTCGTGCACAAAGGCAATGAAGTGAACGTGAGCTGGCTCAACACCGACACCGGCCAGACCGACGATTTGCGGTGCAAGGCGAAATAGTGTGGCGCCGGTTTTTCAGGTCGTCGTCGAGCTTGCCTGAATACCCGAATTCCTGAGCGGCTCTGTCTGTGGTGAGTTTTTGTTTATTGGGTGGCGGCTTCCAATTTTCGACATCGAATTTGGCTAGTGTGCACCGGTCGGCACCAATCCCGGGTCGGCATGGATCGAGTGAAGGCGGCGCCGATGTATCACGGAGAAAAATTCAACGCCTGGACGCACCTGGTCGGCGCACTGCTGGCCCTGGCCGGCGCGATCCTCTTGCTGTGGAAGGCGATTCCCGGCGGCGATGGCTGGAAGATTTTCGCGGTCGCGGTCTATGGCGCAACGCTGGTCTTGCTTTACAGCATATCGACCATCTACCACAGCGTTCGCGGGCGGGCCAAGCGCGTCCTGCGCAAGCTCGACCACCTGTCGATTTACCTGCTGATTGCCGGCAGCTACACGCCGTTCTGCCTGATCACGCTGCGCGGGCCGTGGGGCTGGTCGCTGTTCGGCGTCATCTGGTCGCTGGCGGCCATCGGCATGCTGCAGGAGATCAAGCCGCGCTCGGAGGCGCGGGTGATGTCGCTGGTGATCTATGCGGTGATGGGCTGGATCGTCCTGGTGGCCATCAAGCCGCTGCTGGAAAACCTCGGCACCGCCGGCTTCATCTGGCTGGCGGCGGGCGGGGTCTTCTACACGGTGGGCATCATCTTCTTCGCCTTCGACGAGCGCTTCCGCCACTGGCACGGCATCTGGCATCTGTTTGTCATTGCCGGCAGCTTGATGCACTATATTGCCATTTTGTTCTACGTCGTTTGAGTTCATAGCGGATCGGAGAATGCGTTACCAAGGCAGAATTACGCGCTGGAAAGACGAGCAGGGTTACGGGTTCATCCTCCCCAGCGAGGGAGGGGAGGAGGTCTTCGTGCATATCAAGGCTTTCAACCCGCGTCAGCCGCGCCCGGCAGGCGATGAACTGGTGACTTATGAACGGGTGCGGGATGCCAATGGCCGGGCGCGTGCGGCGGCAGTGGCATACGCGACGGGTGCCGGTCGCCGCCCGGGTGACAGCAGCGTTGGCCCAAGCAATTATCCGTTGGCACTGGTTTTCCTGTTTTTTGCCTTTATCGCTGTGTTGACCGTGACAGGCAGGTTGCCGCTCATTTTTCTTGGCTACTATGTGTTTCTCAGCCTGATTACGTTTGTTGTCTATGCGCTGGATAAATCGGCTGCTCAAGACGGTCGTCGTCGTACCCCTGAAAACAACCTTCATCTGCTGGCACTGGTGGGCGGTTGGCCCGGGGCGCTTGCTGCACAAAATCGGCTGCGCCACAAATCGAGCAAGACGTCGTTCCTCGTTGTTTTCTGGTTGACTGCCTTGCTTAATTGTTCGGCGCTTGGGGTTTATATGTCCCCGACAGCCACCAGAGCGCTACGCGCGGTGATTGGCGTCGCCTGAGATGTGGTTCGATGCGCTGTAAATGGTTTATCGCGGCGTTGTTGGCTACCTGGTTCGTAGTCGCCTATGCTGTAACGGACCCGATACAACGCGACCTCGCCTATGGCAGCGACCCCGATCAGCGTTTTGATGTCTATGCTAGGCCCGGTGCGCAGGGATTGCCGGTTATCCTGCTCGTGCATGGCGGCGGCTGGGCGTTTGGCGACAAGGCGGCGGGACGGGTCGTCGACAACAAGGTGGCGCACTGGCTGCCGCTTGGATTTGCGATTGTCGCGGTCAACTACCGGATGTTGCCGAAAATTGATCCCGTCGAGCAGGCGCGCGATGTGGCGCGGGCGCTGGCCGCCGCCCAGAAGCAGGCCGCGCGCTGGGGCGGCGATCCCCGCAAATTCATCCTGATGGGCCATTCGGCGGGAGCGCATCTGATCGCGCTGCTGGCTGCCGCGCCGGGGCTGGCGGCCGAGCAGGGCACGCAGCCGTGGTTGGGGGCGGTGCTGCTCGACAGCGGGGCGCTGGATGTGCCGGAAATCATGAACGCCCGTCATCTGCCTTTATATGACCGTGCCTTCGGCAGCGATCCGGCTTACTGGGTGGCCAGTTCGCCGTTTCATCAGTTGAGCCGGGGCGGTGCTCCACTACTGGCTGTCTGCTCGACCAGGCGCGCCAGCGCCTGTGCGCAAGCCGAGCGTTTTGCCGCGAAGGCCAGCGGTTTCGGCATGCCGGCCGAGGTGCTTCGGCTGGACATGTCGCACGGTGAAATCAACAGCCAGCTGGGCGCCGCGCCCGCTTACACGGCGGCGGTCGACGTCCGGCTGCAGGCCTGGCTCAGCCGGTCTTCTCGTTAGCCAGCGCGGTTTCGGTGATTTCGCGGTAGAGCGTGGTCAGTTTGCTGGCCAGCGGGTCGAGTTGGGGGTGTTCGGCAATCAAGGGGTGAGCATTCTTGGCATCGGCCAGGACTTCCTGCAGGAAATGCAGATCGTGCTCGCTCAGCCGTTCGCCCTGATCGACGCGGGCCTTGAGTTCCAGTAGCCGGGGCAGGCGCTGGGTTTCAAGGCGGTGCAGCAATGCAGTGAAAATACCGACATCGTTTTGATTGGCGGTCATGGTTTGCTCCTCAGAAAAGCAGGCATTGCGGTCGGTTCGCCGCTCATGGAAAGTCTATCACTTTCGCGATTCGCCGGTGGCGGGTGACTGGCACGGCTGTTGCACGTAGTCAGCGGGCGTGCCGGGCGACGTCGACTTTCCGACATTGCGGCGGCTGTCCAGTTTTGGAGTTTTCCTCATGTCCGCCTCCACTTTCGACCGCCGCGGTCAGCCAGTTGCCGTTGGCGACGAGGTGAAGATACTCGCCATCACGCCCGATCCCGATATGGACGACGACGATCTCGACATGTTCCTCGACATGGTCGGTTCGACCTGTGTCGTCGAGCGCGTGGATGAAGATGGCGTGGCCTGGGTGGCGATCTGGTGGAACGGCTTCGACGGGCCGCTGCTGACCAGCGTCGGCCTCGACCCGGCACAGATGGAAAAGGCGGCGGCCTATTGAGCCAGCCGCCAATACCGCCGGCTAGTCGTCTTCGACGGCGGCGTTGTAGTTTTTCAGGCGTTTTTCGGCGGCAACGCCAAGAATTTTCAGAAGCCAGGGCGGCGGCGATTCGACCATCGCCACCTGGAACTGCTTGAGAATTTCCTCGGCCGGCCCGCCATCGGGAATCTTGATCGGGTAGATGTCGGCACGGATGACTTTGGCCGCTGCCGGCCCGCCGATGGAAACGACGTAGCAGACGTGACAATCGCCGATCAGCTTGGCACGCCACAGGTTCTTGTCTTCGGCGAATTCGGCGTCCATCGTGTCGCGGATATCGACCAGCCGGATTTCCGTCGGCGACACCTGGTAAACGAGAAAGCGCAGGCAGGAGCCGAAGTGGCCGGAAAGCGTGTCGCCCTTGTCGGAAGCGATGGCGACGCGTACCGAACCCGGCATTTCGCCCTCGGCACAGGCCTGGATTTTGGGCAGCGAATCGTCGCCCTGTGTTTCGCCCCACAGGATGCGTACCGCCAGTTTCATGGCTTCGAGGCCGATGCCGATGTCTTCGCCGTCTTCCTCGCCGTCGGCGCTGGCAAAGCCGGTTTTGAGCATGGTCACGGTGACCTGGCGCAGCTTCTCCTCGTCGATCGAATCGCCCAGACGGCGTTGCAGCAGCTCGATCAGCGCGGGCAGGCTGGCATTGGGCATCGCCCTGGCGGCCAGCGCAACGCGCAGCGCCGCCTCGCGGGTAATCGGAGGCGTGGTTTGTTCCATCATGTTCTCCTCGGTCGGGTTGGGGTAGGCTGCTCTCGCAGAGATAGTGCCAGCTGCGCCAAGCCCCTGTTTTAAAACGGGCACAGCGCTTGCATTACCCCCGATCAACCAAGGACAACCCAGCCATCGTGTCGGATACCTCACAAGACATCGTGCGCATGTACCACGCGCGCACCAAGCACCGCTTCGAAGCCTACGCCGAAGGCCCCGGCCAGCTCGACTGGGACGCCCAGCCGGCGCCGTTTCGCCACTATCCCGGCGCGTCGCTGCTCGAACTGCCGCTTTCTGCCGACCGCTATGAGCGCAGTTATGGTCGACTGCCGGAAAAGCCCGAAAATGAAATCCCTGCCGATCTCGACAGCCTGGGCGCGTTGCTTGAACTGTCCTTCGGCATCTCGGCCTGGAAAAGCTGGGGCCCGAGCCGCTGGGCGCTGCGTTGCAACCCGTCCTCCGGCAACCTGCACCCGGTCGAAGCCTACGTGCTGGCCGCCGGTTTGCCAGGCGTGCCGGACGGCCTGCATCACTACGAGCCCGAAAACCACGTACTCGAAGGCCGCGCGCTGGCCGCGCCGGGCGGCAAAGCGACGTGGCTGGCCATCGGCCTGAGCAGCATCATGTGGCGCGAGGCCTGGAAGTACGGCGAACGCGCATTCCGCTATTGCCAGCTCGACATCGGCCACGCAATTGGCGCCCTTGCCTACGCCGCCGCGCTGCTTGGCTGGGAGCTTCACCCGCTGGCCAGTCCGGTGCTGGCGCATTGCTTGGGGCTAGATCGTACGGACGATTTCCCGCCGTCGCGTTACGCCTTCACCGAGGTCGAGGAGCCGGAAATCCTGCTTGCGGTGCGTGCCAGCGGGTTGTCCGAGCCGCCGTCTGCCGAACAAATCGTCGCCTGGCTGGATGGTGCTGCATGGCAGGGCAAACCGACCCGCATCGACCCTGCGCCCGGCTACCGCTGGCCGGCCATTGATCAAGTTGCCGCAGCCAGCCGCCTGTTGCGGTCGACTGCCGAAAAAGCGCAAATTTCAAATGGCTTCCCCGATTTGCCGCCGCTTGCCCCGCATTCGACGACAGCCGGCGCCGCGCAACTGATCCGCCAGCGCCGCAGCGGCCAGCGTTTCGACCCGAAACACGGTCTGCCCAAAGGCGCCTTCTACCGCATGCTCGATGCCACCCTGCCGCGCCCGCAAGTACCCTTTGCCGCGCAGGAGAGCGCGCCGCGCATCCACCTGCTGCTCTTCGTGCTGCGCCTCGACGGCCTGCCGCCCGGCCTCTACCTGCTCCCGCGCACGCCGGCTGCTGTTGCCGAATTGCCCGGTGCGCTAGCAGAGCGCTTCCCCGGCCAGCGCCCGGTCGCCGATATCGACGCCGGGTGCCCCGCCCACCTCGGCCTGATCCAGCTCGCCGACATGGGCTTGCAGGAACTTCAGCGCACCGCCCGCGCCTTGTCGTGCCATCAGGACATCGCATCGACCAGCGCCTTCTCGCTCGGCATGCTCGGCGAATTCGACGCCGCCACCGGCGAAGGCCACGGCTACCGCGAACTGCTGCGGGAGGCCGGGCTGGTCGGCCAGGTGCTGTATCTGGAGGCTGAAGCCGCCGGCGTGCGCGGCACCGGCATCGGCTGCTTCTTCGACGACCCGGTGCACCAGACTTTCGGCCTCGCCGACAGCCGCTGGCAGAGCGTCTATCACTTTACCGTCGGCACGCCGATCAGCGACGCCCGTATCGAAACCGGCCCGCCTTACCCGCAACGCCAACAGGAATAACCATGACCCCAACCCTTGCCGCCTTTCTCTCCGAACACGCCTTTCCGACGAACGACCTCTCTGCCCCGCAAGCCGACGGCCGCTTCACGCCGCTGATGCGGGCCGCCAAGGAGGGCCGGCTCGACATCGTCGACGAACTGCTGAGCCTCGGCGTCGATATTTCCGTCACCAATGCCGACGGCTGCAACGCCCTGTGGCTGGCCTGCTACAACGGCAGCCACGAACTGATCGAACGCCTGATCGGCGCCGGCATCGGCATCGACCAGCAAAACGGCAACGGCGCGACCTGCCTGATGTACGTCTCGTCGAACAGCAAGCCGGATCTGGTCAAGCTGCTGCTCGAAAAAGGCGCGAATCCCAAGCTGAAGAATTTTGATGACTTCAGTGCGCTCGATCTGGCGGCCTCGGTCGACTGCCTGAAGCTGCTGCGCAAGGCCGCCTGAATCGTCCCGCCGGAGTGCCGGGTTATACTCCGGTCATTATTTCGTTTCCCGTGACCGATCCATGGCTA
>JAEUOH010000234.1 GCA_016790845.1 Dechloromonas sp. | reverse complement strand
TGGATCGGCTACTTCTACATCCTGACCTTCATCATCGGTTTCGGCGCCATCACCAACCTGATCGCCAATCCGGCTGAATACTATGTTGGCGGTGAAATCGCCAAGGGCCTGAAGGGCGGCGGCAATATGGCGGCTGTGCATCTGGCCAACGCCGTCGGTGGCAACCTGTTCCTCGGTTTCATCTCGGCCGTGGCCTTCGCGACCATCCTCGCCGTTGTGGCCGGTCTGACGCTGTCTGGCGCCTCCGCCGTGTCGCACGACCTGTACGCTTCGGTGTTCAACAAGAACGCCACCTCGGAACAGGAACTGCGCGTTTCCAAGATTGCCACGCTGTGCCTCGGTGCGCTGGCCATCTTCCTCGGCATCGCGTTCGAGAAGGAAAACGTCGCCTACATGGTCATGCTGGCCTTCACCATCGCCTGTTCGTCCAACTTCCCGGTGCTGTTCATGTCCGTGCTGTGGAAGAACTGCACGACGCGCGGTGCGGTCGTCGGCGGCTTCGTCGGCCTGGTTCTGGCTGCCGTGCTGACCATCGGTTCCGCCTCGGTCTGGGAAGCGGTCATGGGTAATCCGAAGGGCTCCGCCTGGTTCCCGTACAACTCCGCTGCCATCTTCTCGATGTCCGCCGCCTTCTTCACCATCTGGCTGGTGTCCATCCTGGACAACTCCGAGCAGGCCAAGAAGGAACGTGCCCTGTTCCCGGCGCAGCAACTGCGTTCGGAAACCGGCCTCGGCGCCTCGGCAGCTTCGGCGCACTAAATCGACGGTAGTCCGTCAGCAAAAAGCCCGGGTTTCGACCCGGGCTTTTTTTCGTCCATTCTTGGCAGTTTTTGGCGGTTGACCGCAGCAGGCCCGCATTTTCCGCGGGCGAGCTTGTGCGCTGCGGAAATCGCAGGCGGGCGAATTTGATAGACTTACGCGTTATGCGGGGAAAAAACGGTAGGGGGTGCCCAGTGCAGGTGCGGGCAACCCCCTGAGTCACGGCCTGGGCCGCAGACTCCTGAGACCATAAAAGGAGAACAGCGCGCATAGAATAATAAGGTAGGCTTACATAATGCTTACACCGGTATGGGATTTAAGGGTACATGCGGATTCTTATAGCTGAAGACGATGCCATCATTGCCGACGGACTTTCACGCTCGTTGCGTCAGGGAGGCTACGCTGTCGACTGGGCGCCGAACGGCGTCGATGCGGAAGCGGCGCTGCTTACCGTAACCTACGATTTGCTGATTCTCGATCTTGGCCTGCCCAAGCTTTCCGGGCTGGACGTGCTGAAACGCCTGCGCAGTCGCAACAACCAGTTGCCGGTACTGATCCTGACCGCGCTCGACGGTACCGGGGACCGCGTCAAGGGGCTGGATCTGGGGGCGGACGACTACATGGTCAAACCGTTCGAGCTGGCTGAGTTGGAAGCGCGCGTTCGCGCCCTGACCCGCCGCTCGAGCGGAACGACGCCCACCATCCAGTGCGGTGCCCTGACCTATGACCAGGTGGGGCGGGTGGCGCAAATCCAGGGGCACACGCTGGATCTTTCGGCCCGCGAAATCGGCCTGCTCGAAGTGCTGCTGAACCGCATGGGGCGCCTGGTCAGCAAGGATCAACTGGTCGATCATCTCTGCGGCTGGGGTGAGGAAGTCAGCCACAATGCAATCGAAGTCTACGTCCACCGTTTGCGCAAGAAGCTGGAAGCCGGGGGGGTCAAGATAGCCACGGTGCGTGGCCTGGGTTACTGCCTTGAACGACCCCAGGCGGAGTAATTCCCCCACATCGGAAAGCGAGCGCTCGCTATTTGGCGAGATTCTCGACTGGATG
>JAEUOH010000232.1 GCA_016790845.1 Dechloromonas sp. | reverse complement strand
GTCGAACCCAAGGTGCTGCTCCTCGACGAGCCCTTCGGCGCCCTCGACACCAAGGTGCGCAAGGAACTGCGCCGCTGGCTGCGCCGCCTGCACGACGACATGCACATTTCGTCGGTTTTCGTCACGCACGACCAGGAAGAGGCGCTGGAAGTCGCCGACCGCGTCGTCGTCATGAACCACGGTAGGATCGAGCAGATCGGCTCGCCCGACGAGGTTTATTCCAGCCCGGCCTCGCCCTTCGTCTACCAGTTCCTCGGCAACGTCAATGTCTTCCACAGTCGTGTGCAGGGCGGCTACGCCGAGGTCGAGCGCCACGATGCGGCAGAAAAGACCACCGCCTTCGTTCGTCCGCACGATATCGACATCAGCCGCCAAGCCTGCGAGGACGGACTGCAGGCGACCGTCCAGCACGTCCATCCAATTGGCCCTGTGGTACGCATCGAGTTGCTGCATGGCAGCGAAATCGTCGAGGTTGAACTGTCGCGCGAGCGACACGAAGCGCTGCAACTGGCCAGCGGCCAGAGCGTCTGGTTCCGGCCGCGCCAGGTCAGGGTCTTCGGGGCCGATGCCCTGCCGCGGTCGACCCCGGAAAAGCAGGCATTTCTGTTCTGATTCCGGTCACGGAAGCGCACAAGGGCCGGGTGCTATAATCGTCGCCCATTTATTGTGCGCCAGCCCAACCCGGTGATCTTCACGCTCGGCATCAACCACCATTCCGCCCCGCTCGCGATTCGCGAGCGCGTGGCTTTTGGCGCCGACAAACTGCCACACGCGCTAGCCGACCTGACACGCGACCGCCCGGTGCGCGAAGTGGCGATCCTGTCCACCTGCAACCGCACCGAAATCTACTGCGCCGCCGAATCGCCCGAGGTGGTCGTCGACTGGCTGGCTCAATACCACCAGGTCGCTCGCGACGAACTTGCCCCCTACATCTACACCCACGACCAGCCGGAAGCCATCCGCCACGCCTTCCGCGTCGCCAGCGGGCTCGACTCGATGGTCATCGGCGAGCCGCAGATCCTCGGCCAGATGAAGGATGCCGTGCGCGTCGCCGAGGAAAACGGCACGCTCGGCACCCAGTTGCACAAGCTGTTCCAGCGCTCCTTCTCGGTCGCCAAGGAAGTGCGCTCGACAACGGCCATCGGCGCCAACATCGTTTCGATGGCGGCCGCCGGCGTGCACCTGGCCGAGCGAATTTTCGAGTCCATCGAAAGCCAGCGCATCCTGTTCATCGGCGCCGGCGAAATGATCGAACTGTGCGCCGCCCACTTCTGCGCCCGTCAGCCGAAACAGGTCACCGTCGCCAACCGCACCGTCGAACGCGGCCGCACGTTGGCCGAGCGCTACAGCGGCTCTGCCATTCGCCTTGACGAACTTGCCGAGCACATTGCGCAGCACGACATCGTCGTCTCGTGCACCGCCAGTCCGCTGCCCATCATCGGCCTCGGCATGGCTGAGCGCGCGGTCAAGGCGCGGCGCCACCGGCCAATGTTCATGATCGATCTGGCCGTGCCGCGCGACATTGAGGAAGAAGTCGGCGAACTCGACGACGTCTTCCTGTACACCGTCGACGACCTGGCGCAAGTCGTCGAAAGCGGCATGGAATCGCGCCAGGCCGCCGTGATCGAGGCCGAGGACATCATCGCCAGCCGCGTCCAGGACTTCCTCGGCTGGCTGCAGGCGCGCGACACCGTGCCGGTCATCCGTTCGCTACGCGACTCGGCCGAGCGCGTGCGCCGGCATGAGATCGAACACGCCATGAAGCTACTGGCCAAGGGCGAACCGGCCGACAAGGTGCTGGAGCATCTGTCGCATCGCCTGACCAACAAGTTGCTGCACGCACCCACGCAGACGCTCAACCTGGCCGAGGATGGCGAACGCGCCGACCTGCAAGCCGCCGCCGCGCGTCTCTTTCACCTCCATTCCGGCGAGTAGCGGCCCTTTCGGGCTGCTGCCGCGCGCGCTTTTTCCCAAACCCCATGAAATCCTCCATCCGCCAGAAACTCGACCTGCTGGTCGACCGTCTCGACGAAATCGACCGCCTGCTGGCCGACCCGGGCACCGCCAGCGACATGGACCAATTCCGCAAGCTGTCGCGTGAGCGCGCCGAACTGGAACCGGTGATCGTCCAGTTCCACGCCTTCCGCCAGGCCGAGAACGATCTGGCCGAGGCCGAAGCGATGCTCGCCGACCCCGACATGCGCGAGTTCGCCGAGGAGGAAATGGCCAGCGCCAAGGCGCGTCTGCCGGAACTTGAAATCGAATTGCAGAAGCTGCTGCTGCCGAAAGACCCAAACGACGAACGCAGCGTGCTGCTGGAAATTCGTGCCGGCACCGGCGGCGACGAGTCGGCGCTGTTCGCCGGCGACCTCTTCCGCATGTACTCGCGCTACGCCGAGCGCCAGCGCTGGCAGGTCGAGGTGATGTCGGCCAGCGAATCGGAACTCGGCGGCTACCGCGAAATCATCTGCCGCATCGGCGGCAACGGCGCCTACTCGCGGCTGAAATTCGAGTCCGGCGGCCACCGCGTGCAGCGCGTGCCTGAAACCGAAACCCAGGGCCGCATCCACACCTCGGCGTGTACCGTCGCGATCATGCCCGAGGCCGACGAGGTCGAGGACGTCAACCTCAACCCGGCCGACCTGCGCATCGACACCTTCCGCGCTTCCGGCGCCGGCGGACAGCACATCAACAAGACCGATTCTGCGGTGCGCATCACCCACCTGCCGACCGGCATCGTCGCCGAATGTCAGGACGGCCGTTCGCAGCATGCCAACAAGGCCTCGGCGATGCGCGTGCTGGCGGCACGCATCAAGGACGTGCAGGTGCGCGCCCAGCAGAGCGCCATTGCCAGCACGCGAAAGAGCCTGATCGGCTCCGGCGACCGCTCCGAGCGCATCCGCACCTACAACTTCCCGCAGGGCCGCGTGACCGACCACCGCATCAACCTGACGCTGTACAAGATTGCCGCGATCATGGACGGCGACATGGACGAACTGCTCGGCGCGCTAGCCGCCGAACACCAGGCCGACCTGCTCGCCGAACTGGCCGAGCAGAACTGAAAATGACCCTTTTTTCGGCGTTGACCGCAGCAAGGCAAAAAATCGACCGGCTCGATGCCCGCCTGCTGCTGCAATACGCCACAGGCTGCACGCATGCGGATTTGCTGGCGCGCCCGGAAACACCGGTCATTGCGCCGGCCTATGCACAATTTGCCGAATGGGTCGAACGCCGCGCGGCCGGCGAACCGCTGGCCTACCTGGTGGGCGAGACGGAGTTTCGCGGGCGCGTCTTCCAGGTTTCGCCGGAAGTACTGATCCCGCGCCCGGAAACCGAAGTCCTGATCGAACTTGCGCTGGAAAAGCTGCAAGGCCTGGAGGCGCCAAGAATCCTCGATCTCGGCACCGGCTCCGGAATCGTCGCCATTTCGCTGGCACTCGAATGTCCGGCTGCCACCTTGGTTGCGGTCGACGTCGAAAAAGGGGCCATTTCCATCGCACGCAATAACGCCGGCCGGTTGGGTGCGACGATCGATTTCCGCCACGGCGACTGGTTCGCGCCGGTAGCGGGCGAACATTTCGACCTGATCGTTTCCAACCCGCCCTACGTTGCCGAGGACGACCCGCATCTTGCCTTGAACGGCCTGCCCTTCGAGCCGCGCATCGCCTTGACCGATGGCGACACGGGCGACGACGGGCTGGCCTGCATCCGCCACATCGTCGCCGCTGCCCCGGCGCATCTGCAAACCGGCGGCTGGTTGCTGTTCGAACATGGCTACGACCAGGCTGCCGCCAGCCGGAACTTATTGACCACAGCCGGGTTCAAAACGGCGTTCACCCACCCCGACCTGGCCGGCATCGACCGTGTTTCAGGCGGACAACTGTAATCTGGAGATAGCATGTCCGACGTTCAGCAACGCATCCACGCCACCGTGACCGGCAACCCGGTCGTCCTTTACATGAAGGGCGACGCCCGCTTCCCGCAATGCGGCTTCTCGGCCACCGCCGTGCAAATCCTGAAAGTGTGCGGCGTCGACGACTTCGTCACGGTCAACGTGCTGGCCGACGAGGAAATCCGCAATGGCGTCAAGGAATACGCCAACTGGCCGACCATTCCGCAGCTCTACATCAAAGGCGAATTCATCGGCGGCTGCGACATCATGAAGGAGATGTACCAGGCCGGCGAACTGCAGGAACTGCTGAAAGGCATCGCCTGACCAGCCAACGGTCTCAGGCGCCGTCGCTCGTTGCGGCGCCCCGTTTCGCCCACCACGACTGCAACAATCCGCCGGCCACCATAGCCGCGAGGAACACCGGCACTTCGCCATTGCCCACACCCAGCCCGGCCAGCGCCGGGCCCGGGCAATAGCCCGCCAGCCCCCAGCCCAGACCGAACAGCGCGGCACCAATAATCAGCGACCGGTCTATCGGCTTCTTCGGCAACTCGGGAAAGGCCGGCTTGAACCATGGGCGCATACGACGCGGCGCCAGCTGGAAGCCGATCAGCGATACCGTCACCGCACCGCCGAGGACGCCAACCAGCGCCGGATTCCAGACGCCCGACCAATCCAGGAAACCAATCACCTCGCCGGGATCGGCCATACCGCCCAGCGCCAGACCGACACCGAACAGCAAGCCGGCCAGCAACCCGGAAAACGCCTCCTGCACCTGGTGCTTCATGCCGGCACCCCGAGCCAGTGGCGCAACAGGCTGGCTGCGAAGATGCCCGTCGCCATGAATGCCAGCACCGCCACGAAAGAACGCGGCGCCAGCCGGCCCAGGCCGCAAACGCCGTGACCGCTGGTGCAGCCGCTGCCCAGCCTTGTCCCCCAGCCGACCAGCAGGCCGGCGACGATCAGCCAACCCATGCCGGGATCGGAACGCGTCACGGTCCGCAGGGCGGGCAGCAACCAGCTCACCAAGCCCGCACCGACGACAATGCCGGCGAGAAATAGCCAGCGCCAGGTGCCACCTTCATTGAGCGCACTGAAGAAGATACCGCTGATGCCGGCAATGCGGCCGATGCTCAGATAGAGGACGACCGCCGCCAGCCCGATCAGCAGACCGCCGAGCACGGCCGCCAGCGGCACCCCCATGAACTGGATGGCAAACCATGCAGGCATCTCCACGGGCAGACCCGTCATTGCCGGTTCAAGGCAGTCGTCACAGCTTACTTGCCGGCCGTGAATTCTTCGTAGGCTCGTACCGCCTCGGCGGCGTACATCAGCGTCGGTCCGCCGCCCATATAGACGCACACACCCAGCGTCTCCATCAGTTGCTCGCGGGTGACGCCGAGACGGATCAGCGCCTTGACGTGAAAGCCGATGCAGCCATCGCACCGGCACGAAACGCCGATGGCCAGCGCCAGCAACTCCTTGTCCAGCTCGCTGAGAACACCCGCTTTCATGGAACCGTTGTGCAGGGCGCTGAAACCCTGCATGGTTTCCGGAATCTCCTTGCGCAGGGTACCCAGCGCCTTGGTCAGATCGGATGTAATGGTGGAATAAGACTTGCTGGCCATGCTGTACTCCTTGATATTAGTATTTTCTAATTTTATTGCACTCCCCAGGGGAGTGCAAATGACATAGCCCCGTGCCGCAATTCCCGCTGTCCGCAGCAATGCCGGCGCGGCACATATGGAGCACCGCTACTGGATTACTTGCAAGGCTTGAACGATAATCCGTCACCATCTGTTACAAGATTCGGCCGCTCGTCGCCGCTCATCCATTCAGCCCAGCAGGACTCCTGATGACCTCCATGCTCAAGAAAATCTCGCTCGGCAAGTCCAGTCGACACTACGCCGTCGGACTCGCCAGCCTCGCATTTCTGCTTGCCGCCGGCTGCGAAAAGCACCAGGCGCCACCACCCGCGCCCCCGGTGGTTCAGGTCGTCGAGGTGATGCAGCGCGACGTGCCGATCTACATGGAATGGGTGGCTACGCTGGACGGCAACATCAACGCCGTGATCCGTCCGCAAGTGACCGGCTACCTGATCAAGCAGAACTACCGGGAAGGCGACCTCGTCAAGCAGGGCCAGCTGATGTTCGAAATCGACCCGCGCACCTTCGAGGCGGCGGTTGACGAAGCCAAGGGGATACGTGCCCAGAAGGTCGCCCGTTTCGACACGACCACGGCCAACCTCGCCCGCATCAAGCCGCTAGCCGAAAAAAATGCCGTCAGCCAGAAGGACCTCGACGACGCAACCGGCGCCAACCAGTCGGCCAAAGCCGAACTGGAGGCCGCCGACGCCAACCTGAAAACCGCGAAACTCAATCTCGGCTTCACCAGGATCACCTCGCCGATCACCGGCATCGCCGGCATCGCCAAGGCGCAGATCGGCGACCTGCTGAGCCCGAGCGGCGAGCCGCTGACCACTGTTTCGTCGGTCGACCCGATCAAGGTCTACTTCAATCTCAGCGAGCAGGAATACCTCAAGGTGGCGACCGCCGCCAACGCGGCCGGCAAGACGGCCAAGGACGTGCCGCTCGACCTCATCCTGGTCGATGGTTCGACCTATCCGCACCAAGGCAAGGTCTCCGTGCTCAACCGCCAGGCCGACGTCACGACCGGCACCTTCAAGGTCGCTGCCCTCTTCCCTAACGAAAACAACCTGCTGCGCCCCGGCCAGTTCGGCCGCATCCGGGCGACCATGAAGGTGGTCAAGGACGCGTTGCTGGTGCCGCAACGGGCGGTCACCGAGATGCAGGGCAAGTTCCTGCTCGCCATTGTTGGCGCCGACAACAAGATAGACATCCGCCCTGTCGTCGTTGGCGACCGCATCGGCAGCGACTGGCTGATCGCGAGTGGCCTCAAACCCGGCGAGAAGGTCGTCGCCGAAGGTACGCAGAAAGTCAAACCGGGGATGACGGTCGAGACCAAGCCGTTCGTCCCGGCCACCCCGGCGACAGGCACTCCCGGCAAGGCCGCACCCGCCGCACCCGCTGCCAAGGAATAAGCCGCCATGTCCCGGTTCTTCATCAATCGCCCGATCGTGGCGATGGTCATCTCGATCCTGATGACCATCGTCGGCCTGGTCGCCATGTCCGGGTTGCCGATCGCGCAGTTCCCCAACATCGTGCCGCCGCAGATCCAGGTCAACGCCACCTACACCGGCGCCGACGCCCTGACCGTCGAGCAGGCCGTTGCCACACCGATCGAACAGCAGATGTCCGGCGTCGACAACATGGACTACATGTACTCGATCAACGCCAACAACGGCCAAACCACGCTGTACGTCAATTTCGCGTTGGGCACCGATGCCAATACGGACCAACTGCTCGCCCAAATGCGCCAGGGGCAGGCCGAATCGCAACTGCCCTCCGATGTGCGCAACTACGGCGTGACGGTGCAGAAATCAACATCGTCGCCGCTGGTCATGTTCGCGCTCTATTCGCCCAACGGTACCTACGACAACATCTTCCTGGCCAACTACTCGTACATCAACATCAACGACCAGATGACGCGGGTCAAGGGGATCGCCAGCGTCACCGTCTTCGGCGCCGGCCAATACGCGATGCGCCTGTGGGTGCGCCCTGACGTGCTGGCCAAGTTGAACATCACGATTCCCGAGATCATCAGCGCAGTCCAAACCCAGAACACCGTCAATCCGGCCGGCCAGGTCGGAGCCCAGCCGGTGCCGCCCGGCCAGGAGTTCACCTATGCCGTCCGCGCCCAGGGCCGGCTGGTGACCGAGGAAGACTTCGGCAAGGTCGTGCTGCGCGCCAATCCGGACGGGTCGATCGTCCGCGTTTCCGATGTCGCTCGAATCGAACTCGGCGCCCAGACCTACAACATGGAAGGCCGCCTGAACGGAAAGCCGGCGGCGCTGATCGCTCTCTATCAAATCCCCGGTGCCAATGCGCTCGACGCCGCGAACGGCGCCAAGGCGCTGATGGAGAAGCTCAAGCAGAGCTTCCCGCCTGACCTGGACTACGTCATCGCGCTCGACACCACGCTTTCGGTTACTGAAGGCATCAAGGAAATCCAGCATACGCTGTTCGAGGCGCTGGTACTGGTGATCATCGTCGTCTTCGTCTTCCTGCAGGGCTGGCGCGCAACGCTGATTCCGCTGCTCGCCGTGCCGGTGTCGCTGGTCGGCACTTTCATGCTTTTCCCGCTGTTCGGTTTCTCGATCAATACGCTGTCGCTGTTCGGTCTGGTGCTGGCGATCGGTCTCGTCGTGGACGACGCCATCGTCGTCGTCGAGGCGGTCGAGCACCACATCGAGGAAGGCCTGTCACCGAAGGATGCAACCCTCAAGGCGATGAGCGAGGTGACCGGCCCGGTGATCGCCATCGCCGTCATCCTCGCCGCCGTCTTCGTGCCGACCGCCTTCATCCCCGGCATTACTGGTCAGCTCTACCAGCAGTTCGCAGTGACCATCGCGATTTCGGTCGTCATCTCGGCCTTCAACGCGCTGACCCTGAGCCCGGCCCTGTGCGCCCTGCTGCTCCGCCCCAAGGT
>JAEUOH010000197.1 GCA_016790845.1 Dechloromonas sp. | reverse complement strand
GGGCTGCTCTTGTCGGGGCCGAACTCGTAGAAATTGCCGTATTCGGTGACCGAAGCATAGGGCGTGACTTTTTCTTCGTTCGTCGAAAACTGACCCGAAACGACGTTCTCGAAACGCAGGCGCTCATTTGATGAGGCGCGGCTTTGCCCGACCGTTCCCAGGCCGATGGCGCCCAAGCCTGCTGCCATGGAGCGGAGGAAGTCGCGACGGGTTGCATAAATCCTTGGCGAGGTGATCTCGGATGGCTGAATGTCGGGTCGGTGCTGGATCAACATGGCTTACTTTCTGCTGTTCATTTACAGAGTAGTCGTCGGAGACCAGTGGAAACTTACAGTCATGTGATCGGGGCATTTCAAGCGTTGCGAGTCGGGGCTGCAAGGCTAAGACAGCGGACGAGCGTCACGGTTCGGCGCGTCGCCGAAAGCATTATTTTTGGATACGTCGGAATAATGCGAAAAAGCAAATGCCCGCATCGCGCGGGCATGTGCCGATCAAGTTCGATGAAGCGCTTAGGCGATCAGCCGGAGATGTAATGCTCGAGCTGCTTGATCAGAAATTCCTGATTGCTGATTGTTTCCTTGACCAGATCACCGATGGAGATGATGCCGACCACAGTGCCGTCTTCTTCGAGTACGGGCAGATGGCGGAAGTGCTTGTCGGTCATCAGGGCCATGCATTCGTCGAGTGTGGTGCTTGGGGTGACGTAGGCGACCTTGTCGCTCATGATCTCACTAACGAGCGTTTCCTTCGAACTCTTGCCATGCAGAATGACTTTACGTGCGTAGTCGCGTTCTGAAAAAATGCCAACCAACTGTTCGCCATTCAGTACCATAAGCGCGCCGACGTTGTGCTGTGCCATCAGCGTAAGGGCATGAAAAACGGAATCGTTGGGTGAAACCACGACCAGCGGCCGTTGTTTGCCGGCCAGCATCTGCTTGAGCGTCTTCATATTTGGTCTCCTCGGCGAGGTTGAGCGTTGTTGTCAGAGCAGTCTATCTGCCTGTAGCCCGGATGCCAAGGGCGGAAAAAAGAAAAGGCAGCCGAAGCTGCCTTTTTCTGTCTTGCCTGAGACTAACGCAGGCCGGCGATGTATTCGGCCACAGCCTTGATCTCGACGTCGGACATCTTGGCGGCAACGACGCGCATCATCTTTTCCGGATCGTTGTTGCGTTCGCCGCTACGGAAGGTTTTCAGCTGCGCCTCGGTGTATTCGGCGTGCTGGCCAGCCAGTGCCGGGTACAGCGCCGGCATGCCGGCGCCAGCGGGGCCATGGCAACCGGCGCAGGCCGGGATGCCTTTGCGGAAGTCGCCTTGGCGCCAGAGTTGCTGGCCGAGCTTGATTTGCGACTCGTCCTTGGCGACGGCGGGCTTCAGCTTCTGGCTGGAGAACCAGGCAGCTAGGTTGCGCATGTCTTCGTCGGAGAGGGAGGCGACCATGCCGGCCATGATGGCGTTGTTACGGGCGGCGGGCTTGCCGTCGACCGCCTTGAAGTTCTTCAGCTGCTTGTAAAGATAATCGGCACCCTGGCCCGCGAGGTTGGGGTTGGCCGGGGTGGGGCTGTTGCCGTCGGCGCCGTGGCAGGCCACGCAGACGGTTTCGGCGATTATCTTGCCTTTGGCGGGGTCTGCCTTGGCATGGGCTTCTTCAGCCGCGTGAGACATGAAACTGGTGGCAAGAAGGATTGCCATTGCCGCTGTACGGATCATTTTCGAACTCCTAGTGCGCGTTTTTGGGCGCTTTGGCCGGAACGGAAGTTACAAACCTGCTATTCTATATTAGTTCTCCGCCGCCTAGGCGGCTCTCGAGAGTTTTTTATGCCTTTGTTCCAACAGGCGGTCTTCCTTACGACCGTCGCCCATCTTCGCGATCTGCCGCAGGATGCCGTCCGCGAAGTTGCCTTTGCCGGTCGCTCCAATGCCGGCAAGTCCTCCGCAATCAATACGCTGGCCGGGCGCGTTCGCTTGGCGTATGTCAGCAAGACGCCAGGTCGCACCCAGCATCTGAATTATTTCACGCTATCCGATGGCAAGTACTTCGTCGACTTGCCCGGATATGGCTACGCCAAGGCGCCGGAGGCAATCCGCTCGCAGTGGGAGGGGCTGATCGGCCCCTACCTCAGCAAGCGCGAGCAACTGGCCGGGCTGGTTGTCATCATGGATATTCGCCGGCCGTTGACCGATCTCGATTTGCGCCTGATCGACTGGTTCCGCCCCACGGGTCGTCCCATCCACGTGCTGCTGTCGAAGGCAGACAAGTTGAGCAGACAGGAACAGACGAAGGCGTTGCGATCAGTCAAGGCAGAGCTGGCGACTTGGGGTGATGCCGAGCTGTATTCTGTGCAACTCTTCTCCAGCCTGAAAAAGACGGGCGTCGAGGAAGCGGAAACGGTATTGGCAGGATGGCTGGGGATCGAGAAAAAAATGCCGGAAAACAAAAGACCCCCGGATAAGGGGGGTCCGGGGGTCAAAATGCCTTAACGTGGTCAAGGCACCCGCTCAGGGAGGTGAAGCGGGAGACAGCGCGTGCCATCTGCTGACTCTGACGTGGGTCAATACGAAAAGTTCCACAGTGAACGAAAATCTGCAATCTGAGTGATTTGAGGTCAAAACCATGAGTGTTACCGGGCATTTTCCTGGAACCCGCATGCGCCGGATGCGGCGCGATGATTTTTCCCGTCGGCTGATGCGCGAGTCGGTGCTTACGGTCGACGA
>JAEUOH010000184.1 GCA_016790845.1 Dechloromonas sp. | reverse complement strand
CCAGCCTTCCGATTTGCGCCCAAGCCGTTATAATTACGGACTTATTATTTTTTGCGGATAGAGGTAATCAGCATGGCCGAGAAACACTCCTCCAAGGGCATCATGTGGGCAACGATCATCGTTGCCATCGTCCTGATCGCCATTATTTTCCCGCTGACCGTCAAGAAGTCCACGTCCGCTGCCGACGCGGCCAGCGGTAACGATGCTGCCGATGTCCGTATCCAGCCGGTCGCCAAGTTCGAACTGGCCAAGGCACCTGCCGTTGCCGCCGGCCCGAAGGATGGCCAGACGGTGTTCAACTCGATTTGCGGCGCCTGCCACAACACTGGTGCCGCCGGCGCACCGAAGGTCGACGACAAGGCGGCCTGGGCGCCGCGCGTTGCACAGGGCAAGGATGCGCTGTACAAGAGCGCAATTGGCGGCAAGGGTGCCATGCCGCCCAAGGGTGGCGCCTCCGACCTTTCCGACGACGAAATCAAGGGTGCTGTCGATTACATCTTGAGCAAGGTCAAGTAAACAAATCGGGAACCAAGCAAAAGGGAGGCTACGGCCTCCCTTTTTCGTAGACGCAAAAAAGGGCGCCCGTTCGGCGCCCTGCCGGGCCGGCTTTTGGAGGGCCGCCCCGGTTTGCTGCAGCAGCGCTTATTTCTTTGCGGGTTCCGCCGCCTTGGCCGGCTCGGCTTTCGGCGCTTCGGTCTTGGACGCTTCCGGCGTCTTCGCTTCGCTCTTCGCCACATGCTTCGCGTGCTTGACGGGCTTCGCTTCGGCCGCCTTGGCTTCCGGAGCGGCAACCGTGGGCTTGGCTTCCGGAGCCTTCACTTCGGCCTTCGGCGCTTCGCTCTTGACGACGGCGGTAGTCGGCGCGGCAGCAGGTTTGGCTTCGGGAGCCGGCTTGACGTCAGCAGCGTGAGCGATACCGAAAGTGGCGGCGATGGCGATGGCGATGAGTTGCTTGGTCATTTTGAATCTCCTTACGTGGTTTATTCGGAACTTCGTCCGGCTTTGCGAAATTGCGCTGCCTTGTGCCGAATAACGCGGGTCCCTATCGCCCGGATGTCATGAGGAAGGTAACCCGCTGTAACGCGGCGTGACCAAGCGGTTAGCGCTTGTTGCCGGCCAGCATGGCCTTCAGCGCATCGAGCCGCGCGCTGCCGGTCGCCTTGTCCGGCTCGGCGGTTTGTTTACCGCCGGAAAAACGAATGTCGTCCTTGCCCATTTCGCTTATGAAACGGGACGGTTCGCAGGGAATCAGCTCGCGGGCCTGTTTGCGCCGCTCGCAGTAAGAGAGGTGCAGGGAGCGCTGGGCGCGCGTGATGCCGACGTACATCAGCCGGCGCTCCTCCTCGATCTTCGCCTGGTCGAGCGACTCGCGGTGCGGCAGGATGCCCTCCTCGATACCGACCAGGAACACGTGCTTGTATTCCAGCCCCTTGGCGGCGTGCAGCGTGGACAACTGAACCTCGTCCCGGTCGTCGTCCTGCTTGTCGAGCATGTTGATCAGCGCGATGCTCTGCGTCAGGTCGATCAGCGTCTTGCCGTCTTCCTCACCTCTGGCGTTCAGCCAGTTGGTAAATTCGCAGACATTTGCCCAGCGCGCCTGCGCAGTGCGCTCTTCTTCCTGGTCGTAGAGGAAACTTTCGTAATCGATGGCCTTCAGCAGATCGGGCAGCACCAGCTGCGCCGGCTCGCGCGTTGCGCGCTGCTGGATGCGGTTGATGAAGCGGCAGAATTCGAGCAGCGGTTCCAGTTGCCGCGGCTGCACACGATGCGCGAAGCCCTCTTCGAAGGCCGCGTGGAACAGCGAGACGTGACGTTCGCCAGCGTAGGTGCCGAGCGCCTGCAGGGTCGCCGCGCCGATGCCGCGCTTGGGCGTGGTCGCTGCGCGGATGAAGGCCGGGTCGTCGTCTTCGTTGGTCAACAGGCGCAGGTAGGCGACGATGTCCTTGATTTCCGCCTTGTCGAAAAACGACTTGCCGCCGGAAATTGCGTATGGAATACGCGCTTCGCGTAGCTGCTGCTCGAAGCCGCGCGCCTGGTGGTTGGAACGATAGAGGATGGCGTAATCCATGAAGCGGCCGCGGTGCTCGAAGCGATGCGCCTGCAGTTTCATGACCACGCCCGCCGCCTCGGCGTCATTGTCCTTGCACGCGGTCACCGTGATCGGGTCGCCATGACCCAGTTCCGACCACAGTTTCTTGTCGAACAGCTTTTCGTTGTGGGCGATGACGTTGTTGGCCGCTTTCAGGATCCTTACGGTCGACCGGTAATTTTGCTCAAGTTTGATGACCTTCAGCGCCGGAAACTCGGCCGGCAGCTTCTTCAGGTTGTCAATGTCCGCACCACGCCAGCCGTAGATTGCCTGGTCGTCGTCGCCCACCGCCGTGAACTGGGCGCGCACGCCGGTCAGCAGCTTGAGCAGCTGGTACTGGCAGGCGTTGGTATCCTGGTATTCATCGACCAGCAGGTAGCGCAGGCGGTTCTGCCATTTTTCGGCAATCTCCGGATGCTTCTGAAAAAGAACCACCGGCAGGCCGATCAGGTCGTCGAAATCGACCGCCTGGTAAGCCTTCAATGTCGCCTCGTAGGACAGGTAGGCGTGGGCAGCCAGCGCTTCGTGTTCGTTGGCGGCGAGCTGGCGCGCTGCCTCGGGGGTCACCAGCGCGTTTTTCCAGTTGGAAATGATGGATTGCAGGCGGCGCAGCGTGCCCTTGTCCACCGTCTTGGCGATGTCGCCGATGATGCCTGAACAATCGGCAGCATCGAAGATCGAGAAGCGAGGCTTGTAGCCGAGCACCCTGGCTTCTTCGCGCAGGATGCGCACGCCGAGCGAGTGGAAGGTTGAAATTTGCAGTTCTTCAGCCGTCGACCGCGACAGGAGCTTGCCGATCCGTTCCTGCATCTCCTTGGCCGCCTTGTTGGTGAAGGTGATGGCCGCCACGTTGCGTGGCTGGAAACCGCAGTCCTGCACCAGATAGGCGATCTTCTGGGTGATCACTCGGGTCTTGCCCGAGCCGGCGCCAGCCAGCACCAGCAAGGGGCCGTCGAGGTAATGGATCGCTTCGCGCTGCTGGGGATTAAGGCCGGACATGAACAGAAAGCGGGGTCGGAAAAAGCAACGCCCCGGAGGTCCGGGGCGCGGTAACGGAATGCGACGATTTTAACTCAAGCCCGGCGGCGCCGTCGCGCCGCAAGCCATCGGTCAGACGATGTCGAGATGGCCGATGCCGGTGGTCAGGTCACGATCCTTCGAATCCTTGCTGTGAAGCTTGATCTGCAGGCGCAGATCATTCAGCGAATCGGCATTGCGCAGCGCGTCTTCGTAGCTGATCTTGCCGGCTTCGTAGAGATCGAACAGTGCCTGGTCGAAGGTCTGCATGCCCAGTTCGCGCGATTTCTTCATCGCTTCCTTGATTTCGCCGACCTCGCCCTTGAAGATTAGGTCGGAGATGTAAGGCGAATTGAGCATGACCTCGATTGCCGCCAGGCGGCCCTTGCCGTCCTTCTTGGGA
>JAEUOH010000166.1 GCA_016790845.1 Dechloromonas sp. | reverse complement strand
GTTGAGCATGGTCACGCACATGACCGGGTATTGGCCGCCCAGCGAGGCATCCTTGACCAGGATGCCGAAACCGGCGTCGCGCAGGCCGGCAATGCCGGCGGCGATGGTCGGGTAGCGGGCGATGACGTCTTCCGGCACGTCGGGCAGGCAAAGTCCTTCGGCGATCACCTTGAACTTGACGTGGCGTTCGAGGATTTCTGACAGCGCCTGGGCGCGCGCCTCGGCGGGCGTGTTGCCGGCCGACATGCCGTTGCTGACATACAAGTTGGCGATGATGTTCACCGGGAAAAAGACCTCGGCGCCGTCGCGCTGGCGCACGTAGGGAATGGTGCAGATACCGCGCTCGTAATGGCCGGTGTTCATGTCGATCAGCGCTTCGGCCGGGATGCTGGCTTCCGGGTTGTAGAAAGCCTGCAACTCGGGTGTCAGCAGTTCGGCCGGCCAGTCGCTGCCAGTCACCGGGAACCAGCGCTCGCGCGGGTAATGGGCGAATTCGGCGTTGGCGAAGGTGTCGCCGAGGTAGTAATGGTTCCAGAAGTAATTGCACGACAGGCGCTCGAAATACTCGCCCAGCGCGCTGGCCCGGGCGGCCAGCTGGGTAGCACCCTTGCCGTTGGTGAACATCAGGTGACAGGCGCGGTTGCGCACATGCACCGACCAGACGTTGTCGACCGGGTTGAGCCACGAGCATTCCTCGATGTCGAAACCGCGTGCGGCCAGCTTGGCCTGCATGCCGGCGATGGAATGTTCGAGCGAGGCATCCTTGCCCGGTATGAAGTGTTCGTTTTGCATCGGGCGTCCTGCCTGAAAGGTGGTTGGGGCGGTGGCGTCGGCCGGTTGCGGTCGACCGCCAAAAAAGGGCAAATTTGCCCGATCAGTCCTTGCGGCGGCGGGCTGGCAGCGGTTTGCGCTGGCGCTGGCCGGGGCGCGTGGTCGGCTCGACCGGCTTGGGCTTGGGCACCAGGAGATTTTTGGCGCCGCTTTCGGCGCTGGCGCGATGGGCGAGCATGGCCGCGCGCAGGGTTTCCGGCGTGATATCGATAGCCGCGCATTCACCGGCCGGGGTGTAGGCGGCCAGTGCGCCGCGCAGGGCGAAAAGCTGCGCATCCGGCTCGGCCTTGCGCGGCAGGGTCTCGATCATCTTCTGGGCATCCGCCGTCAGCAGGCAGCGGCCATCGACTTCGCCGATCAGGCCATGCACGGCGAGCCGCGCAATGGCTTCGCTCAGCTTGGCCTCGGCCGGGATGTTGCCCTGGATCAGATCGATCGCCGCGACGATCTCCAGCGGTTCCGCCGGCCGCCGTTTCGAGGCGAGGCCGATGGCGAGCAGGAGGAGGGCGTCTACGTCGTGGATGGGGTGCATGTCTGGCCTTTGTCAGCGGGTGAAAAAGCCGGGCGGGCAGCGCGGCTTTTTGTGAGGCTGGCAGTGTAAGGCCTGTCGGCGAATATCTTGCCGTTGAATCGGGCTCGGGCGTCGAAATTTTCCGGGGCGGCGGGTATTCAGAATTCGAGCGACAGCCCGGTCGGGTGAAAGGCCAGGTAGCCGCGGGCGGTCTGGTCGGCCTTTTTGCTCCAGGTTTCCGTCGATGCGACGAGGTAGTTGAAGTGCAGCCGAGCCTTGCCCGGCCCGGCATGGGCCTTGAGCAGCAGCTCGACGCAGCGGGCGTGCGGATGGCCGAAGATCGCGCCATTGGTCGAAACCAGGTAATTCGAGCACTTCAGCCGGCCGAGCAGGCTCTCGCTGATGTTGGCGACGCTGCCGTGGTGGGCAAGCTTGAAGCCGTCGATGGCAAGGCGCGCACCCGGCGCAAGCAGGCCGGCGAGCGAGGTTTCGAGTACCGAGGCCCAGGCGTCCCCGGCGAGGAGGAAACGCACCTCGGGCTTGGTCGCGGGGTACTCGAGCAGCAGCGCGATGCTGCTGCCGTTGGCGCGGCTGGTGTCGCCACCGAACGGCGCGTCGGCGCCCGGTTCGCCGGTACCCCGGCCGAGCGTGTCGGCGAAGTCGATGTCCGTTTCGTCGTTGGCGGGCTGCTCGAAATCGAAGTCGTCCTCGGCACCGAGCACGTCGCCGAGCGGCCGCAGGCTGCGGCTCTTGGCGAGCCGCTCGCGCAGTTGCGCGATGTTGCCAGAGTGTACCCCGGCGGCTTTCAGCTCCTTGGCCCAGTTGTCCTTGAGCTCGAGCAGTCGGTCGAAATCCGGGGAGAGCAGGGTCAGCCGGCAGTCGCCGGGCAGGTCGACCACCGGCAATGCGCCCTTCATGCGGTCAATGGCGGCCAGGCTGTCTGGAAAGCCGAGGTTCCATACTTTCGTTCCGGTGCGCTGCTCGTAGTCGGCGATCAGCATGCCCAGCAGTTCGCCCTGCACGCCGCCGAGCGCTTCGCCAGCCGGGTCCGGAACGGCATTGATCTGGTCGCGGCCGTTGAACCAGATGCGGTCGAAATGGCAGTCGAGCGCTTCGGCATCAAGCAGCAGTCGGATGATGCCCTCGATGTGGTCGGCGTCGATGTGGGTGATGACCAGCAGGTCGAAGCGGCGCTCGGCCGCTGGCAGGTGCAGGATGCGCTGGCGCAGGGCCGGGTAGGCATGTGCCGGGCCACCGTCGATCAGGATGCGATGTACGTCGCGACCGCTCCCGTATTCGATCCACAGGCTGTCGCCGTGGGCGGCGGGGAGCATTTCGATACGAAACATGGCAGGGATCCCTTCAGTTCGTCTGGGCGGCGGGCAGCGGTGTCAGCCGCCATTCGGCATCGCCCAGGGCAACCAGGCAAAGGGCGAGCAGGTAGCCCCGGCCCAGCATGCGGCGGCGGACGCGGCGCATCAGTGTGCCGAAATCGGCGCCGGCGTCGTCGACCGAAACCAGTTGCGTGACCAGCTCTCGGGCGAGCGGTGCCGCGTGGCGGCCCAGAATCTGGGACAGCGTGCCGAGGACGATGGCGGTTTTCAGCTTCTGGAATTCGCGCACGAGCTGAACGTAGCCGAGTTCCGATTCGGCACCGGTGCGGCAGCCGAGCAGCAACAGGATGGGCCCCGGCTCGCGGCCGTCCGGGTTGATGTAGGCGGGGACGATCTGGCCGCGCCGCAGGCGGGAAAGGTCCGGCCCGAGGCTCTCGTCGCCGATTTCCAGGAAGTCTTCGAGGTTTTCTTCATCGTGATGCGGCAGTGCGATCAGCAGGCGCGGGTGGTGCTGGACCGCGTCGTACCACTCGTCCCAGTGGCGGGCGAGGGTGGCCTGGGCGATCCGGTCGTGGATCGTCGTCCAGGTTGTCGTGCGTTCGTCCTCCGGCACCTTGTTGCTGCTGGCGAAAACGGCCGAGTCGATGGCCGGCAGGCGGCGACGATCCGTCGAGGGGGCCGATGCGCTGGCGGCACCGTCCGGGCTCAAGCGCTCGATGACCTTGCGCAGCGACCAGAAACCGAGCGGGCAGATGGTTTTCGCGTGGCTGCGCTCCTTGGTCGTCAGCGGGGCGTTGCCGCAGGCCGGGCAGATGCCGCCATCCCCTTCCAGAGCCTGCTGCCAGCCATCGCATAGGGGCGCCGTTTCGACCGGATAGCCGCGGTCATAAACGAATTCCAGCGGCAGCACGACATCGGGGTCGAAGGTCAGGAACTGGATGCGGTCGCCCGGGTCGCCGAAGCCTTGCCGGTCGAGCTGGTTGAAGAGGCCGGCCCCGAAGCGCGCCATGTCGCGCAGCAGAACACGCACTTCCTCGTCGGCGACGTCCAGCGCGGCCTCCTTGCCAGGGGTCGCGGCCTGGCGGCGAACCAGCGATTTTTCGGTCGAGAACAGCACGGTATTCAGGTTTTCGATGGCTTTGGCAGGCGACGTGAGATCGTAATCGCGCCCACCGCCACCATCGAAAATGCGCAGGCTGCCCTTAGGCGGCGTCGTTTGGCCCTCCACCGGCGCCTGACCGTAAACGATGGTCGCAGTGCACGGCGTGGCATCTTCGATGGCGATGACCTCGCGCCGGCTGAGCTGGGTACGCACGCGCAGCGCATCGCGTGGCCTGGGCTGTTCGCCAATGGCGAGCACCGCAGCTTCGATCAGAACCGACTCGAAGCAACGGCCGCCATAGCGGAACATGACCTCGGCGCTGACGAAGGATTCATCGGCCGGCACCTCGATGCTCAGATCGCAGTCGCCGCTGCGTGCGGTGCGCGAGGCGGGCAGCAGCACGGTGGTGCTGTCGCGCTGGCCCTTCCAGAGTAGTTCGACGGTCAGTTCCAGACCTTTGGCAGGGATGGGAACGGTCGGGATCGCGTTGTCGGAGCTTGCCGCGCCATCGGCTTCGGGCAGGCCGATCCAGCAGCGGATGGTGTTGGCGGCGCCGGCAACGAAGGTGTCGCGCATCTGGCCGGCGTGAATGATCCGCGCCCGGACGCAGCGCTTGTCAATGTCGGCGGGCGGTGCAGGTGCGACGGGGGGCGGCGGCGCTGCGCTACGGGGGGCGGTCTCGTA
>JAEUOH010000208.1 GCA_016790845.1 Dechloromonas sp. | reverse complement strand
GTTTCCTTCGGCGGCTGGAACTTCACCAGACGACCGGTGGAAGGCAGGAAGCCACGGACCGGATCGTCGGCATTGATACGGCATTCCATCGACCTGCCGTCGAGCTTCACATCGGCCTGGGTCAGCGGCAGCTTTTCGCCGTAGGCGACACGGATCATCTGCTCGACGAGGTCGAGACCGGTGATCAGCTCGGTGACCGGGTGTTCGACCTGCAGGCGGGTGTTCATTTCCAGGAAGTAGAATTCCTTGGTCGCACCGGAGACCACGAATTCGACCGTACCGGCAGACTCATAATTCACGGCGCGGGCCAGGGCCACGGCCTGTTCGCCCATCGCCTTGCGCATCTCGGGATCAACGAAGGGGCTCGGCGCTTCTTCGATGACCTTCTGGTGGCGGCGCTGGATCGAGCAGTCGCGCTCGTTCAGGTATACGTAGTTGCCGTGCGAATCGCCCAGCACCTGGATTTCGATGTGGCGCGGTTCCAGCACGTACTTTTCGATGAAGACGCGGTCGTCGCCGAAGGAGTTGCGCGCTTCATTGACGCAGGACGAAAAGCCTTCGTGCGCTTCGGCATCGTTGTAGGCCACGCGCAAACCCTTGCCGCCGCCACCGGCAGAGGCCTTGATCATCACCGGGTAGCCGATGCCCTGGGCGATCTTGACCGCTTCGTCCGGACCGGCGATGGCGTCGTTGTAACCCGGGATGGTATTGACCTTGGCATCGATGGCCAGCTTCTTGGACTCGATCTTGTCGCCCATCTTGGCGACCGAATAGTGCTTCGGACCGATGAACTTGATGCCTTCCTCTTCCAGACGGCGCGAGAAGGTCGCGTTCTCGGACAGGAAGCCGTAACCCGGATGGACAGCCTGAGCACCGGTCTGCTTGCAGGCAGCGATGATTTTGTCCATGACCAGGTAGGACTCTTTCGAGGCGGCCGGGCCGATGCAGACGGCTTCGTCGGCCAGGTCGACGTGCAGGGCGTCCTTGTCGGCTTCAGAGTACACGGCAACCGTTTTGATGCCCATCTTGCGGGCGGTCTTGATGACGCGGCAGGCAATTTCGCCGCGGTTTGCGATCAGAATCTTGGTGAACATATTCTTTTTTCTCCCTGACGCTTACAGAGGAATGTTGCCGTGCTTGCGCCACGGGTTGTCGAGTTTCTTGTCGCGCAGCATGGCCAGCGAGCGGGCAATCCGCTTGCGGGTGGCGTGCGGCATGATGACATCGTCGATGAAGCCACGGGCACCAGCCACGAACGGGTTGGCGAACTTTTCCTTGTACTCGGCTTCGCGCTCGGCGAGCTTGGCAGGATCGTTCTTTTCTTCGCGGAAGATAATTTCCACGGCGCCCTTCGGACCCATGACCGCGATTTCAGCGGACGGCCAGGCGAGATTGACGTCGCCACGCAGGTGCTTGGACGACATCACGTCGTAAGCGCCGCCGTAGGCCTTGCGGGTGATCACGGTGACCTTCGGAACGGTACATTCGGCGTAGGCGTAAAGCAGCTTGGCACCGTGCTTGATGATGCCGCCGTATTCCTGCGCGGTACCCGGCATGAAGCCCGGCACGTCGACGAAGGTGACGACTGGAATGTTGAAGGCATCGCAGAAGCGCACGAAGCGGGCGGCTTTGATCGAGGACTTGATGTCCAGGCAGCCGGCCAGCACTAACGGCTGATTGGCGACGATACCTACCGGATGGCCGTCGATACGAGAGAAGCCGACGATGATGTTCTTGGCGTAATCCGGCTGGATTTCAAAGAAGTCGCTGTCATCGGAAATCTTGATGATCAGTTCCTTCATGTCGTACGGCTTGTTGGCGTTATCCGGCACCAAGGTGTCCAGCGAGTAGTCCATGCGCTCGGCCGGATCGTTGGTCGGCGTAATCGGCGGCTTTTCCTTGTTGTTGGCCGGCAGGAAGTTCATGAAGCGGCGCAGCATGGAGAGGGCTTCGACATCGTTCTCGAAGGCTAGGTCGGCCACACCGGACTTGCTGGTGTGGGTCACCGCACCGCCCAGTTCCTCGGCGGTGACGTCTTCGTGGGTCACGGTCTTGACCACTTCCGGGCCGGTCACGAACATGTAGGACGAGTCCTTGACCATGAAGATGAAATCGGTCATCGACGGCGAGTAGACCGCACCACCGGCACAGGGGCCCATGATCATCGAGATCTGCGGCACAACACCGGAGGCCATCACGTTGCGCTGGAACACATCGGCGTAGCCGCCGAGCGAGGCAACGCCTTCCTGGATACGCGCGCCGCCCGAATCATTGAGGCCGATCACCGGCGCGCCAACCTTCATCGCCTGATCCATGACCTTGCAGATCTTCTCGGCGTGGGTTTCCGACAGCGAGCCGCCGAAAACGGTGAAATCCTGCGAGAAAACGAAAACCAGACGGCCATTGATGGTGCCGTAGCCGATGACGACACCGTCTCCTGGTATCTTTTCGGCCTGATCCATGCCGAAGTCGACGCAGCGATGCTCCTTGAACATGTCCCATTCTTCGAATGAACCCGGATCGAGCAGCAACTCGATACGTTCGCGGGCGCTCAGCTTGCCCTTTTTGTGCTGGCTGTCGATGCGCTTCTGGCCGCCGCCGAGGCGGGCCAGTTCACGCTTTTTTTCCAGCTGACGAATGATGTCGTGCATAAAAAACTCCCTCTGAGTTGCGACTATTAGTGTTTCAGGTAGTCGAGCAGCGCATACGCGGCAGCGGCCGGGGTCGTATGACCCTCCTCGACGGATCGGGTGAAGGCGGGCAGGTTTTCCTGCACGCGTGGGTGATGGCGGAAATGCTGACGCAGACCGGAATCGATGAGTTGCCACATCCAGCTCAGCGCCTGGTGCTGGCGCTTGGCCGCGAATTCGCCGGTCGGTTTGAGCGCGGACTGGTATTTCTCGACCTGTTCCCAGAAATCGACGATGCCTTCCTTGTGCAAGGCGCTCAGCGCAATGACCGGTGGCGCCCAGTTCGGAGAGGCCGGACGCAGCATGTGCAGCGCATTGCGCCACTGGGCACGGACGACCGCTGTCGCCTGCTTGTCGATGTCGGCCTTGTTGATGACCACCAGATCGGCAATCTCGACAATCCCTTTCTTGATTGCCTGCAAGTCATCGCCGGCATTCGGCAATTGCAGCAGGCAAAACATGTCGACCATGCCGGCCACCGTCGTTTCGCTTTGCCCGACGCCGAC
>JAEUOH010000083.1 GCA_016790845.1 Dechloromonas sp. | reverse complement strand
ATTCCAAAGCTTTCGCGTCCAAACCGTGGCAAATTTCATACCGGCATCGACATCAACGCCCCTAATCTGCGGCCATGTCCGATTGCACGCACGCTTCCTCCGCCTTTCGCTCCGCTTCGCGCCCGACCGTCGCGACGTGGCTGGCGCGCGTCGCACTACTCTGGCTGATTGCGCTGCATGCCGCCCTCGCTGGCGCTGCCGACCTCGCGTCGTTGCCGGCCGAGCCCCTCGGACGCTGGTTCGACGTCATGGCCGAAAAAGAGCGCCCCTTGACCATCGAGGAAGCGCAGGGACAACTGCGCCAGGGCGGTTTCACCCAGGGCAAGGAAGAGGTGCTCAAATTTGGAATCGGCGCGCCGCCGGTCTGGCTGCATCTGGCCATCGAAAACGAGAAACGGCAAACCGTCGAACGCCGGTTGCAGATCGAGAACTCCTGGCTGGACCGGATCGATGTCTATGTCGTTCATGATGGAAAGATCGTCCAGCGCCTGCGTGCCGGCGACGCCGAGGCGACCGGCCAACACCCGCAGGTCGGGCTGGGCTACGTCTTCGACCTGAAACTGCCCCCCGGCCATAGCGATCTCATGGTACGCGTTGCCACGCCGGATCCATTGCTGGTACCCGTTCGCCTGCTGGACACCGAGCAGGTCGGCGCCCTAGCCCATCAGTACGACTACGGCTATGGCCTGCTCTACGGTTTCCTGCTGGCGCTGATCGCTTACAACAGCATGCTTTACATCGGGCTGCGCGAACGCAGCTATCTCGATTACACCCTCTACCTCGGCAGCTTCACCCTGCTCAATCTGAGCTACACCGGGCACGGCTATGTCTGGTTTTGGCCGGGCAACGCCGCTCTCCAGCAATACGTCATCCCCTTGCTGATGGTGGTTTTTGGCTGTCTCGGCCTGCGCTTTGCCGACGGCTTCCTCGAACTCCGCCGCCATGAGCCGAACACCCATCGGCTGGTACGGTGGACGATGATCTCCAGCCTGCTTGTCGTTTGTCTGGCCATCGTCGCGCAACGGCAGTCCGAAGCGGTGCTGTTCGCCTTCATCTTCGTCTTCGCCTTTTCCATCCTGATGGTCTGGCTGGGCCTCGTCGCCGTGCGTCACGGCCGGGTGGCGGGTCGCTATTTTCTCGCCGCCGCATTGACCTCGATGCTGGGCAACACGGCCACGGCACTCGCAGTCTGGTTCGGCCTGACCTATACGCCGCTGGCCTTTCACGCGGCAGGCTGGGGTGTCGTCGCCGAAGGCATTCTGCTCGCCCTTGCCCTCGCTTACCGGATGCGCCAGGATCAGCGCGCCCGCCTGCATGCCGAGCACCTCGCCAGGACGGACCCGCTGACCGGACTGCTCAATCGCCGGGCCTTCCTCGAGATCGCGAATCCGCTCTGGAACACCGCAAAGCGCAACCGGCGTCCGCTGTCGGCGATGATGGTCGACATCGATTTTTTCAAGAAAATCAACGATACGCACGGACATGCGATGGGCGACAAGGTATTGCAAGCCGTTTCGGCGTTGCTGTCCGAGGCCTGCCGGAGCAGCGATTTTGCCGCGCGCTGGGGTGGCGAGGAATTCATCATTCTGATGCCGGAAACCTGCGGCGAGCAGGCCGGCGTGCTGGCCGAACGCCTGCGCACACGCATCGAAGAAATGCGTCTGGGCACGCTACGCAAGCCGATCCAGATATCGGCCAGCTTCGGCATCGCCGAACGTGGCGCCCATGAAAGCCTGGACCAGTTGATCAACGATGCCGATGAATGGCTTTATCGCGCCAAGGAGGCCGGACGCAACCGGGTTTCCGGATTCTCAGTCCTGCCGACCTGAAAACTGGCCGTCTCACACGGCGACCAGCGTCTGCCGCCCATACCATTCCTCGCCGGGCGGCAACACCACCGGCTGACGGGCGCAGGCCGCTTCGATACAGAGCATGTGGCGCCAGCCATCCGCCGGCATGTCGGCAAGCGCCGCGCACTTGTCGACCCACGGATTCCACACCACGACATCGGGAAAGCCCTGGCTCTGGATTCCCAGGCTGAGGTTGCCGGCTTTCAGCAATTGCGGACGCCTGACATCGTGATAAACGCGATCCACCTCGCCTTCGACGATCAGTTCCGTGCCGGTTTCGCGAACGATCCGGTCGCCCGCAGTGGCGTCCCGGTAATCATGGCCGCGCAATCCCTCCAGCGCCACGTCCTCGACCTGGACCACGCGCAGGTAGGAGTGCAGGGCGCCGGTGAAGTCGAAAGGCGCGTTGCCGGTGTTTTCGACGCTGAATTCGAGATCGATGCGGTCGACCTCCAGCATCAGGGTAATTTCAGCCTTGAAAGCATGCGGCCACAATTTGCGCGTTTCCTCGTCATCGGCAATGCCCAGAGTAACCAGCGCGTAATCCTCGCCGCTACGCCGGGCGACCACGGACCACATGCGCGTCCGCAGGAAACCGTGTTTGGGCAGCTTGCCAAGCCCGGCAAACTGCGGAAAACAGACCGGAATGCCGCCGCGGATCGCCACGCTGCCGTCGAAAACCGCGCGCTCCGACAAATACAGGCGTTCGCGACCGTCGGGTGTGACCCATGACAAGACCTGCCCGCCCAGGCGGCTGATGGTGGCCGAAGAACCGCGCGGCCCGTTCAGGCGCAAGGCTTCGATGCCGTGGAAATCGATGGTTTCAATGGAGAGTGTCATTACGTTCCGGCGCCCTGGGCACCACATAGAGTTGAGGGCGGACATGCAGGTATTCGACCTGCTGTCCAAGCATGGTCACGCTGCCCGAGCGCCGGTTGTCGCCGTTGTCGCTGTACTCGAAGGCGTATACGCGGCGCAATTTCAATTGCCCGTCTTCATCGCGCGCCGACCTCAGCGAACGAATGACGACGGTTTCGTCCAGCAGTTGCAAACCTTCCTCGGCACATGCCTCGCGGGCCGCCCGAATTCCCGTTTCGCGCGCCCTGAGGCTATCCATCCAGAGCCACGCGGCGGCCGCCAGAAACATCAGCAGCAAGAGTTCAAGGAAGTCCATTGCGCCGAGTATACCTATCCGGACCGTGAAACATGCCACGGTATGCCCTGGAAATTTACGGGATAATCGGCCCATATCCCAATTTTCCCGAGCCATGAAGTCTGCGTTATCGAAGTTTCGCGATCTGCTCCCTTTCACTCAGCCCCTGTCCGAACAGAAGGCTGCTGAACTGCGTGAACTGCTCGACACGGTTGCCGGATTGTCGTCCTACGAAATGGTCGTCGAACTGACGACCCACGTAATTCCGGCGATCGCCACGCACCAGAACCTTCACATGCGCTTCAAGCTGCTCGAGGACGCCCGCCTGGAAGCCGAAAAGGCGTTGCCCGTGCTCGAACAGCATATCGAGTATTCGCCGCTACCCCTGCCGATCGCCGCCAATACGTCGGCACTGGCCGCCGACAATCTGATGAAGGCGCTGGCCGGAAGCTATTTCAAGCTGGCCCGGGAAATCGCCCAGGGCAACCAGCACAAGGCAATGTGCCGCATGTTCCAGCGCGCCACCCTGCGCGCCATGGCACTATTGGCACGCCGCCAGCAACTGGCCTTCCGCAGCTACGCGAAACCCTCGTCGACATCCTGGATCAAACTGCACGAGTTGTATCTTTTGGCGCGCGGGTTTTGCGCCGGACTCCGCGACCAGGACATTTCCCCAATCGAGCAGTTGTACCTGAGTGCCTTGCTTTTCGCCTACCTCGAACCCAGCAAACTGCCACGCTGCGACCTGGCGGCCGCCATTTTCTGTACCCAGCAACTGGCGGTCCATGCAACGATCACCGAGGTCACGCCCGAATCCAACCACCGACGCACCAACGGCGCGTGCTTCCTGATTCGTCCGGAGGAAGGCAACCCAGGCAAGGCGCTGCACCGCATGCCGCTTGGCGTACCTATTTTCGACGGCCTGATCGTCGATTGCAGCGGTGTGCTGGCCGCCCTCGACAAATCCGCCGAGCGCAGCCCGGATAGCATCGACGAACCCGGGCTCGACATTCCGCCCGCCCTGCTCCATACGCTGCAACTGGCCCTTGGCGGCCGCTCGATGCGGCGCTTCCAGCGCAAGCGTTTCAAGCCACATGCCGATCTCGTCGGCGGGATTGGCCAGGTGATCCCTTTTCTCGAAAGCAGCGCCCGCTCCCGACGGGCCATCGATGCGATCAATCTGTACGGGGCAAAATCGTTCTCGCCCAGCGAATGGTCGCTGATCGACCAGAGTCCCGACGGCTTCCTGGTGCGTTTCATCCAGGGCGAAAACTGGAAGATCGGCGTCGGCAACATAATTGCCCTGCAGCCGCGCGAATCGAGCAAGGTGCATGTCTGCCTGGTTCGCCGCATCGCCACCAATACCGATGGCCGTCTCGAACTCGGTTTGCAGGCGCTGTCGCCGCAGGTCAGCGTGGTCGACCTGCCGGGCCATGGCGAAATCCGGCGCGGCATCTATCTCCATCGCCTGCCCGGTTACGGCGGCCGCCCGGGAATCATCGCCCGCCCGGGCCACTTGGCCAGCGGTCACAAGATCAAGCTGTCCGCCTATGGCGAAACCCAACTCTGGCAGATCGGCAGGCGTCTCGAAGCCTCCGAGGGGCTGGAATTCTTCGCCCTCGTCCCGCTCTAGCCCTGATCGGCACCCATGCTCAGCTACCGTCACGCCTTTCACGCCGGCAATCACGCCGACGTGCTGAAACACCTCATCCTGCTCCAGATCGCCGAGTACATGGGCGAAAAACCGGCGCCCTTCTGGATCATCGACACCCATGCCGGCGCCGGCCGCTACGCGCTGGAGTCGGCGCACGCCAGCAAGCTTGGCGAATACCGCGACGGCGTCGGCCGCCTTTGGGACAGGAAAGGATTGCCGCCGGCTGCGGTCGACTACCTGGAATTCGTCAAAATGCTCAACCCGGACGGCCAGTTGCGTCATTATCCGGGCTCACCCTGGCTGGCCAGC
>JAEUOH010000017.1 GCA_016790845.1 Dechloromonas sp. | reverse complement strand
CTGCTGATGCTGGCCGACACGCTGGCGCGCACCTTGATCGCCCCGCAGCAATTGCCGGTCGGCGTCTTGACGGCGCTGATCGGCGTGCCGGTCTTCCTCTTCCTGCTGTCGCGGCAAGGCAAATGAGTCACGCCCTGCTCGCCGCTTGCGGAATCTCCGTCGACATCGGTGGCCGTTGCGTCACCCGCGCGCTCGACCTGTCCATCGCGGCGGGGCAACGGCTGGCCATCCTCGGCCGCAACGGTGCCGGCAAATCGACGTTGCTGGCAACACTGGCCGGGCTGCGCGAGCCGAGCGCTGGCCGCATCGAACTGGCAGGCACCCCCTATGCCGCGCTCAGTCCGCGTGAAGCGGCGCTGCGCCGCGCCTGGCTAGGCCAGACGCAAGCCGACCCGTTCGGCTCGACGGTGCTGGAAACGGCGCTGACCGGACGTCATCCGCACCTCGGCCGCTGGGACTGGGAAAGCACGCGCGACGCCGACTTGGCACGCAGCGCCCTCGCCGCCGTTGGCCTTGCCGGCTTGGAAACGCGCCAGATTCACACGCTGTCCGGCGGCGAGCGTCAACGCCTGGCGATCGCCACGCTGCTCGCTCAGGCAGCGCCGCTCTATCTGCTGGACGAGCCCCTCGCCCACCTCGACCTCAACCACCAGATGGCCGTCCTCGAACTTTTTGCCGGAGCGGCACGCGACTGCGGGGCCGGCGTCGTCATGGTCCTGCATGACCCGGCGCTCGCCCACCGCTTCTGCGATCAGGCCTTGCTGATCGATGGTGACGGCCATTGCGAGCTGGGTGCGGTCGACGCCGTGCTGACCGCCGAAAAGCTCAGCGCGCTCTATGGCTACCGGCTGCACCAGTTCGAACACGATGGCCAGCGCTGCTTCGTGCCCGGCTAGCTGGAACAGCTGACCTCCAGCCCGTTCGCCCAATCCGGCGGCAGCGCCGCGTATTGTTCGAATTCCGACTGCTCGTCGCAAGGGCGGCGCAAGCAGGCAAGCAGGCGCTCAATTTCCGAAAAATCCTTGTCTTGAGCCTTGCGGATCGCCACTTCCGCCAGCCAATTACGCAACACGTATTTCGGGTTGGCGGCAAGCATCACCGCCTGTCGCGCGTCGTCTTCCCACGGCGTCTGCGCCAGCCGGGCGCGCCAGTTGGCCAGCCAGGCGTCGCAGGCGGCGCGATCAACGAACATGTCGCGCAATGGCGCATCGGTTTTTGCCTGTTTTTCGGGGTCGACCGTAGCAGGCAGTTTTGAGAGGGCACGGAAGAACTGCGTGAAGTCCGGGCGATGTTGCTGCAGGAACCCGAAGGTTTCGCCGATGAAGGCCTCGTCGTCATCCAGCGCGGCGCGGAAACCCAGCTTGGCGCACATCAGCTGCTCAAAACGCGCCTCAAAGGCCGGGCCAAAATGTTCGTCGACCGCGCCCTGCGCCAGCGTCGGCTTGCCGATCAACGGCAGCAGGGCATCGGCCAAGCGGTAAAGATTCCATTGCGCGACATGCGGCTGGTTGCGGAAGGTGTAGCGGCCGTGCGTGTCGGAGTGGTTGCAGATGTGGCCAGCGTCAAACGCTTCCATGAAGCCGAAGGGACCATAGTCAAGGGTCAGGCCAAGGATCGACATGTTGTCAGTGTTCATCACGCCATGCATGAAGCCGACCGCCATCCAGTGGGCCATCAACTCGCCGGTGCGGTGGGCGACATCGGCCAGCAGCGCGGCGTAGGGATTGGCGGCTTCCCGACATTGCGGACGGAAGGTATCGATCACGTAATCGGCAAGCTGTCGCAGCTCTGCCTTACGGTCGCGCGAACTCCAGTGCTCAAAGGAGCCAAAGCGAATGAAACTGGGGGCGACTCGGGCGACAACTGCCGCCGTTTCGATGCTTTCCCGGCGCACCGGCAGGTCGGCACCGACGATGGAAAGCGCCCGCGTGGTCGGAATGCCGAGCCCGGCCATCGCCTCCGAGCAGAGAAATTCGCGGATCGACGAGCGCAGCACAGCGCGGCCATCGGCACCGCGCGAGTAGGGCGTGCGCCCCGCTCCCTTCAGCTGGATCTCCCAATGCCCGCCCGCGTTACGCAGTCCACCGAGCAGATGTGCGCGGCCATCACCCAATTGGCCAGCCCAGATACCGAACTGGTGGCCGGAATAGACGGCAGCCAACGCATCGCTGCCTGGCGGCAGGCGGTTGCCGGCAAAGATTTCACAAAACTCCGGCCGCTGGAACTCTCCGGGATCGATGCCGAGCAAGGCAGCCACGTCGGTGCTGGCGGCAACCAGATAAGGATGCGGCAGACCGAGCGGCGCCAGGCGCGTGTAAAACTCCCCGGGCAGGGCGGCAAAACTATTGTCGAATTCGAGTTGTTCGAGGCGGCCGGCAGGGCGCCCGGTTTCAGGTGCGTTCATGCGTCTATGAAAAAATTGGTCATGGGGACGACACGCAAGTCTCGAGCCAGCGCTCGCCCTGACCTGAGAGTCGAAAAGCGGCGCTTGGTTCGATCGGCGAATGCGTTTTTTTCGCGTGGCGGGTTCCGGTAGAATCAACGGCAGTCGCAAGCAACTCCGGCCATTCATTTCTCACCGAGGCAACGTCATCATGGAACTTCCCACGCAGGTTGCCACCGTCGCCCAGGTCATCCAGCTAGCCGTCGCACCGGTTTTCCTGTTGGCCGGTGTCGGCGCCCTGCTCAATGTGCTGACCAGCCGCCTGTCCCGCATCATTGACGCCTTTCACAAGCTGGAAAACAGCTTGCTGGAGGACTCCCAGACTACTGATCGCGCCAGAAGCCTGGCATCGATTTCCTACCTCTCGCGCCGGGCACGTCTGATTCACTGGGCCATCTCGCTATGCACGTCGTGCTATCTGCTGGTTTGCATGGTGGTCGTCACGCTATTCATCGCGCCCGAACTTCAGCTCGACCTTTCGCGTGCCATCGCTGGATTGTTCATAGCCGCCATGCTGGCCCTGATTGCCGCATTGAGTTGCTTCCTGCGCGAAATCAATCTGGCGACCAGCGTCATCGAGAATCTCGACCGCTCGGCCCTGCGCATTCACGGCCGCAACTAGGCGCCTTGACGACGCGCCAATTCGCGGAAGCGGTTGGGTAGCCCGAGCACCAGGCGACCGAATTCATCGAGTAGCGCCTGATCCACCACATCGGGACGAATTTTGGCATGAACATCGCTGCCCAGACGCTCAAGGTTGCGCGTCTCCAGGGTCAGCGTGCCGTCGGCAAAGTTCGCCTTCCAGCGCGCGCTGACGCTAATCTGGCCGGCGATGCAAAACTCGGCGCGCTCGACGAAACTGCGCTCATTGCGGAATTCCTTGCAGGAAAACTGAAGCCCGTAATCGAACAACGCCCCGCGTAAACGCTCGACCGCCACTCCTTCGCGGTCGATCGTGAAGCCCTGCGACGAGGCGAGTTGGAAAGACAGCGTGACCAGTTCGACCATCGCGCCTGCGGCTTGCGATTGGGTCCGGTAGTCGGCAAAGCCCTCCTGCCAAACCATATTGCGGAAGACAGCGTCGTCGGCGGCGCTGTAATGGCGTGGGATAGCAGGCTTGACGATATTGAGTTGCTGCACGAGATCGTGCAGATAGAAAAATAGATACTTGAGCGCTTGATCGAGCGCATTGTTGATCGCGGTACGTTCGACCTGTTCGGTATTCAGTTCGCCCTGGCGAATCGCCGCCTGCTGGCGCAACTGACCAAGAAGACTGCTGCCAGCGATGATGCCTTGCGGATTCTGTTCGCTCTGCACCGTGCCCTGCCGGCGCTCAAGACTGCGAACCGTGCCGGCGGGAACGATTTCCGGAAAGGCGAGCGACGCATCCGACATACCGCTGCCCAGACTGGCCAGCTGCTCCCTGCGGGCCAGCCGCTCGGCTTCATCGAGGTCGAAATTCTCGATATCGGCAACCAGTGAGGCCTCCAGCTCTGCAATGTTGCCTACCTTGCCGGTTCGCCGTTCTCGCTTGGCCCGGATGGCATCGAGAATCCGGTTCGATTCGGCGGAGTTTTCGGATGAACTCATGTTGGTCAGTATTCCACGAGATTACTGTTTGAATATTGGCGCCAATCGGCAGCAAAAGCAAATGGGCGACGTTCTGCCACCGTCCATCTTAGCTGGCAATCCGGTCGAGCCATTCGCGCAAGGTATCCAGTACCAGCGGCCAGTCTTTTTCGTGGGTTACGGCATGCCCCATGCCGCGAAAGATATGGACCGGCAATCCATAACTGTGGCCGGTGGACTGGACGAGGAATGCCGGCGTCAGCACGTCGAGCTCCGCGCCCAGAATCAACATCGGCGGACGATTCATCGCACGCAAGTTGGGCAGGTTGAACATCGACATGTCCCACAAGGCACGATGCGACTCCGATTGCATTCGAGTCAGCCAGTGGGCCAGCATTGGCTCATCTACCTCGCCGGCAAACAGCGCTTCGCGCAAGGTCTGGCTGTCCGCATGATCGCCCGCCATGATGTTGTTGATGTCCATGAAGAGGTGCGGCTTCTGGAACAACAAATGGAACTGTGCGGCGATCAGGCCTTGCGGCGGCACCGAGCACAGCAACGCCGCCCCCGGTGTCGCGTGGTGTTCAAGATATTTCTGGACGACGAAGCCGCCCATGGAATGACCGATCAGAACGGGGGCTTCCCCCAACCAGTCGACGATCGCGCCGACATCGTCAACGTAATCAGCAATCGAGTGCCAGTCGATGCGCTCGCGGCCATAGCTGCCGCCATGGCCGCGCAGGGATAGTGCGTAACAGGGATAGCCCGCCCTGGCCAGGGCCGGCATGAAAGTGTCGATCCACATCCAGCCCCCGGCAAAGGCGCCGTGGATGAACAGTAGCGGGGGGCGTTTGGTCTTGCGCGTCGGCAGGCAGGAGTACACCTCCAGGCCATCGATAATGTCGGTTTTGATCATTGCAACTCAGTGTCGGGGAAAGCGTGTTTTAATGGACTTCCCAAGGGTAGCGCAAGTCGACATGTTGAAGTGGATTCTGACACTGGTGATCGCCATTTTCCTGCTCGGCATCCTTGCCCCGCACGTCGCCCGCTTCATCCGCTTTGGCAAACTGCCTGGCGATATCGCCTGCCGCTTTCGCGGTCGCACTTACTATCTTCCGTTTACGACGACGATCCTTTTTTCGATCATCGTTCTGGTCGTTTCGCGATTTATTTAGTTGGAAGTCGGCATATTCGTATCAGTGCCACAGACGGAGTAGCTTCTGAAAAACAAAAGACCCTGCCGCGAATGCGACAGGGTCTTTACGGTACCCTTATGCGGCCAGCCTAGCTTGCCGCATGGTGCTCACAAGCTCAGGCGTTGTTCTTGCGGCGACGCAGAGAGGCACCCAAGCCAAGCAGGCCGAGACTCATTAGCGCCAAGCTAGCTGGTTCAGGAATATTGTGCTCGTCAAGTCTCATCCCAACTGTCAGCCAATTGACACTGTCTTCTCTCGTCAATACGCAGAAATTACCTGCTTGGCATGCAGAGTTACCCCATGTATCTCCCGGGTTGATGATGTACGCGCCAGGACTCGTACCCATCAGTGCGAAAGTAAGGTCATAAAGGGTGCCATCAATATCAAGCGGGATTGTTCCGAAACCGGCGGTTGAGAACTGGAAAATATCGCAACTGATGCTCGTTTTCGGGCAGAAGTAGTTGCTATCATTATTTGGCGTTTCAATGAACGAAAATGGAATATCGTTAGCTGGTTCATTGATGCCGCCAACGTTCAGAACCGAACGAATAATTCCTGAAGTAAGGACATTTTCGCTGGCTGCAATTGCCTGATTGCTATGGAAGGTATGACTGATGGGAACCCATCCCGCTCCAGAAGTCACGTTCCCGCTAAGACTAATAACTTTAAGCGCACTGTCAGGCGAGCCGTCCGTTGTCCAACCGGCTGCTGTGGCACTTACCACAGCGTTGTCAGTCATTGTCACGTTGATTGGAGTAGTCGCACTTGCGGTGCCACGTACATGCGGATCTTGGCCCCACCACAAGGATTGATAACGGGGATCCGGTGCAACAAATGGGAGCACCTGCGTATTCACGCCGATCGCACCTGTCGTCGGAGTAACCGTGTTAAACGCAAAGCCGCTATTCTGCGAATAGCTCAGTGTAATAGCCGAGGCGCTACTGGCAAAGCCAGCTGTTGCTGCCAGGATCGCGGCGGTGATGATTGATTTTTTCATGGTATTGCTCCTTAGGGTACTCGTTTCAAGAAGGATTTCGACCTTCGCGGTATTTCTTAAGCAATCCATGTGCCACATATTAATTTTCTCGGAAAATCAATATCTTAAAAACTTTCACCCTTAAGCCCCTGGAGTTCTTTGAGCATAGTGTAAAAAAATCCGACACCAAGCAAGTGGATGCTTGCAAGAGTCTCAAGATTCCAAAGGCGACCAATAAACAAACTTCCGCTCGTAGTCCACTGTCCTGCCATGGGGAAATTCATCGTAGGCCAGGCATTGCACGGTAACCGGAACACACGGCAAGCGATCGGCCAACCCCGCAGCCAAGTGGCCGGCAAGTTTGGATAAATCGGTACCGGCACGCCGATTGGCCTGCAGCTGCCAGCGGACTCCCTGCGCGTCGCCGTCGATACGGTGGGCGCCACTCAGCTGGCGGGCAATTTTTGGATGGCGATACAGCACATCCTTGAAGTCGTCGACGTGCCTGCCCCACGGGAGGATATCCTTGCTGCGCCCCTGTAGTGCGATGACCGGCAGCGCGGGCGGACGGAATCCCGGCGCGATGGCATTTGCCAGCGCTTCAAGCGTTTCCGGCGTGACGAAGCGGGCGCGGTCACCGGTACGGTAGCGGATGAGCGGAAGTGGAATAGCAGGGTCGAGCATGGTGACCACCAGGTCGCCAATACTGTCTTCGTCGGGATCGAGTATCTCGATGTGGGTCCGCATGGGGTTGTACACCATGAAGGTCGGCACCGGCATGCCATTCGCTGCGGGTCCGAGCAGACGCTCGCGCAAGGCCGGGTCGCGGGCACAGGCGCGGCGCAGGGCGACGGTTTCGCGGGTCTCGTTGAAAAGGTTGAGGCCGAGTTCTCCAACCCCCATGGAACTGCCGATCAGACCGGCCCCGGGTTGATCGGGATCGATGCCGAGTACGCCTGCGAGATAGTCGCGAAAGCTTTCGGTAAAGGTTTCTTCACCGATGATGGCGTTGAGCCGGTAACGCCGCCAGTCGAGGCCGATTTCCTGCGAGTAGTCGCACAGTTTCTTGAGGAACAGCGGGTCGCCGCAGAGCACGATCTGCTCGAACAGGTCACCTGCCTGTTTGACGATGGCGCAAGCCATGTCCTCGCGGACACTGACATTGGCGACGCAGACAGCGTCGGACTGGAAGGTGACCCCCATGGGCAGGCAGTTGATGAGCAAGGTACGACGGCGATCGATGTCGAAAGCCAGATCGAGGCCGAGATCGATGGTGAAGGCGGCATCCGTCAGCTGACTGCGCGTGGAAAGACCCAGGGCGAACCCGCCGCCACCGTGGCCGGAGCTGGTCAGCACCGAGGCGAGATCGGCGACGCCGATGTCGTCAGCGAGCAGTTCGCGGACAGCGAAACGACCAAAGGTGGCGGACTTGTCGAGCACCGGGCAGTGTGCTCGAAAATCATCGGGCGTCCGGATTGCTGCTGGATCGATGCCGGCTTCGGCGAGGAGTTGCCGGTATGCGGGCGAACAACGGGCGGCGCGGCGAAATGCGTTCAGCAGCTTTCGTTCGCCCCGGGCAAGCAGGTCGGCTGGCGAACTGTCAGCCAGGCGCCAGCGGATCAGTCGTCGCGTCAGTCTGGCAAGGAACGGGCTCATGTAGACAGCCCGATTTTGGCGGATCTCGTGTCGCGCATGGAACTCTCCGGCATAGGTATCGTCTAGCAGGAATGATAAACGGGTGGCAGGGCAAAGTCTGCCAACTTGTGCTACGCTGAAAATGACACTCTCGTCGAATGTCGGGGATATTCCGAGTTATGGATCTTGTTCACGCCTTACGCTATCGGGTGTACTGCAAGGAAAAAGGCTTTCTGGATGCGACCAAGTATCCGGACGGCGTGGAGTACGACAGTTTCGACTCATACTCGGTGCACATCGCCGCCTATGATCGCCACGGAGCGATTGCGGGAACACTCCGGCTGGTGATTCCGAAGGAAGGGCAGCCCTTTCCGTTCGAGAGCTTCTGCACGCCGTTCCCTGATCATGAAATGCCGGCCAAAGGCACGGTGGCAGAGATTTCCCGCTTGATCATCGCTCCGGAGTTCCGAGTCAAGGACGATCAGCGCGAATTCAGTTTCCGTGAATCGATCGGACAGGTCGCCAGCCGCTGGCGCGGGGGTTCGAAGCCGCAGTTATCGATGGATGCTCATACACAAGGATTCACCCGCGTGGCGCCAGCCGCCGAGGAGAGCACATCGCCGCGTATCCTGCTTGGGCTTTTCCGCAAGGTTTATCGCTTCAGCAAGGTCAATGGCATCATTTATGTTTATGCGGCCATGGAAGCGCCGCTTGCGCGCATGCTCAGGCGCTATCAGATCGTCTTCCACCGGGTAAGTCCTTCGGTGGATTACTACGGCCCGGTAACGCTCTATATCGCCAATCTCCTGGAAGTGGAAAGACGGCTGGCGGCGGCCAATCCTGAACTGCTGCGCTGGATGCAGAAGTCCAGGCCGTCAAAGTCGGTGCCACTGCTGGCTGCGGACCAGTCCTAGCAGACTTGGGCCGTTTGCTGGCCTGCGGTCAGCGCAATCTAGGGTTCAAGCAAATGCTTGACCGCCGCCACGCGCGCGGCGTGGATGCGTTCAGGAATTTTTGCCTTGTCTGAACATTCGGCGGCGATTTTGGCCCCTTCCACGCGGTTGACCGCAGCAAGCACCGCCAGCAACCTTTGCGGGCTTTCATAAGGGCGTTCCCGCCAGCCCAGGCGGCCATTGAAATCGCACTGGCAGGCCTGCAGCAACTGCTTGAAACGTTCGGGGCGGCGCAGGGCGTCGGTGCGCTCCAGCAACGTGACCAGCGTCGCCGGACGCAGTTCGGCGGCGCGGTGAATGTCGCCGTGATAGCGCGCGGTCAATAGCGCCAGATCGCGGCAATCCCCGGGCACCCGAAGACGTTCGCACAAAGCGCTCGCCAGCTGAACGCTGCGCATTTCGTGGCCGATGTGGCGTGGCAGGATGTCGGCCGGCGTCGTCGCCTTGCCGAGATCGTGGGTCAGCGCGGCAAATCGTACGGGTAAGGTGAAATCGCGGCGTGCCGCCTCGTCGATCACCATCATGACATGCACGCCGGTATCGATCTCGGGATGGTAATCGGCCCGTTGCGGCACGCCGAACAGCGCCTCGACCTCGGGCAGCAGGCGAGCCAGAGCGCCACACTCCCGCAACACCGCGAACATGCGTGACGGCGAGGTTTCCATCAGGCCCTTGGCCAGTTCCTGCCAGACGCGCTCGGCAACCAGATGATCGACCTCGCCGGCAGCGACCATGCCGCGCATCAGATCGAGGGTTTCGGGGGCCACCGAAAAATCGGCAAAGCGCGC
>JAEUOH010000271.1 GCA_016790845.1 Dechloromonas sp. | reverse complement strand
GACGAGGCTTTCGTTGATCGTCGACGGCAGTTCGCTGCGCTGCGGGCGAGCCTTGAAGGTGCCCTTGCCGTTCTTGATATCAACTTCCAGCCACTCGGGGAAACCGCGCGACTCGGCAGCTTCCATGGCAGCCTTGACACGGAGCTGGCCCTTGGCGCCGGCGGCGAGTTCGACTACGTCACCCGGACGGCAGACGTACGACGGGATGTTCACGCGCTTGCCGTTGACCAGAACGCCGTTGTGACGAACGACCTGACGCGACTCCGAGCGCGAAGCACCGAAACCCATGCGATAGGCAACAGCATCGAGGCGCGACTCCAGGAGCTGCAGCAGGTTCTCACCAGTCTGGCCCTTGCGGCGCTCGGCTTCGGCGAAGGTCTTGCGGAACTGGCCTTCGAGCACTCCGTAGACGCGGCGGATCTTCTGCTTGGCACGCAGATGGACGCCGTAGTCGGACAGGCGAGCACCAGACTTTTGGCCATGCTGGCCGGGCGCGTAGGAACGGCGCTCAATGGCGCATTTATCGGTGAAGCACTTTTCGCCCTTCAGGAACAGCTTTTCGCCTTCGCGGCGACACTGACGGCATTTCGGATCGAGATTACGAGCCACTTGTCTTTCTCCTTAGATGCGGCGCTTTTTGGGCGGACGGCAGCCGTTGTGCGGCACAGGCGTCACGTCGGAAATCGCGGTAATCTTCATACCCAACGCATTAAGAGCGCGGACGGAAGATTCACGGCCAGGGCCGGGGCCCTTGATGCGGACTTCCAGATTCTTGACACCACACTCCTGGGCCGCCTTGCCAGCCGCTTCGGCAGCCACCTGGGCAGCGAACGGGGTGGACTTGCGCGATCCGCGGAAGCCGGCGCCACCGGAAGTCGCCCAGGACAGGGCATTGCCTTGGCGGTCGGTAATGGTAATGATGGTGTTATTGAACGAAGCGTGAATGTGAGCAATGCCCTCGGCAACGTTCTTTTTAACCTTTTTGCGAACTTTGGTAGCAGTCTTAGCCATGTTCTGTCCCTATTACTTCTTGCCAGCGATGGCCTTGCGCGGACCTTTGCGGGTACGTGCATTGGTACGGGTGCGCTGACCACGGCAGGGCAGGCCCTTGCGATGGCGCAGGCCACGGTAGCAACCGAGGTCCATCAGGCGCTTGATGTTCATGGTGACTTCACGGCGCAGGTCACCTTCGACGGTGAACTTGCCCACTTCGTCACGCAGACGATCCATGTCCGTATCGGACAGGTCTTTCATTTTGGTAGTACGAACAACGCCGGCTGCATCACAGATCTTCTGTGCGCGGGTACGGCCGATGCCGTAAATCGCCGTCAAGGCGATTTCAGCATGCTGATGGTTCGGAATGTTTACCCCTGCAATACGGGCCATCGAATCACTCCACTATTTCGAAAATTAACAAATGCCGGACTCGACAGGGAATTAACCCTGGCGCTGCTTATGACGCGGGTCCTTGCAAATGACGCGCACCACACCCTTGCGACGGATGACTTTGCAATTGCGGCAAACGCGCTTCACTGAAGGTTGAACTTTCATTTCTAACTCCTCGTCTGCGAGAGCTTGGAAGCAGCCGTGATTCCATGCCCCTGCGGTTTATTGCGTAGAGAATCTTTACTTGGCGCGAAATACGATCCGCGCCTTGGTTAAATCGTAAGGGGTCAACTGCACGGTCACCTTGTCCCCCGGAAGAATGCGGATGTAGTGCATGCGCATCTTCCCGGAAATAAAGCTATGCACGATGTGCCCATTTTCCAGCTTGACCTTGAAGGTCGCATTAGGGAGGTTCTCAACCACCTCGCCCTGCATTTCAATGTAATCTTCCTTGGCCATAGCTGATTATTTGATCATTGGCGATCCCTTGAAGTTAGCTTTCTTCAAGAGGCTTTCATATTGGTGCGACATGACATAGGCCTGAACCTGCGACATGAAGTCCATGGTCACGACTACGATGATCAGGAGCGAGGTGCCGCCGAAATAGAAGGGCACGTTCCACTTCAGGATCAAGAATTCTGGCAGCAGACAGACCAGCGTAATGTAAGCCGCACCAACCAGTGTCAAACGCATCAGGATCTTGTCGATGTAGCGTGCGGTCTGTTCGCCCGGACGAATCCCGGGCACAAATGCGCCACTTTTCTTAAGATTGTCCGCCGTTTCCTTCGAGTTGAAGACCAGCGCGGTGTAAAAGAAGCAGAAGAATACGATCGCTGCCGCGTAGAGCATGACGTAGATAGGTTGCCCGGGAGAGAGCGTGGCCGCAACATCCTTTAGCCAACGCATGGACTCACCGGAGCCAAACCAGCCGGCAACTGTCGCGGGAAAGAGAATGATCGATGACGCAAAGATAGGAGGAATAACACCGGACATGTTCAACTTGAGCGGAAGATGCGAGCTTTGTCCACCGTAAATCTTGTTCCCGACCTGGCGCTTGGCATAATTGACCAAAATCTTGCGTTGACCGCGCTCAACGAACACAACGAAGGCCGTAACCAGAACAACTAGTACGCAGATCACGAGCGCCGTTAGCGGGTGCATCGCACCGGTACGAACCAGTTCCAACAACCCGCCAATTGCGTTTGGCAGGCCTGCGGCAATACCGGCGAAAATGATGATCGAAATACCGTTGCCCAAACCACGTTCAGTAATCTGTTCGCCCAGCCACATCAGGAACATCGTTCCCGTCAACAACGTGGACACTGTCGTCAAACGGAACATGAAGCCTGGCTCAAGCACGAGGCCGGGTTGTGCCTCGAGGGCGACCGCGATACCAAGTCCCTGAAATAAAGCCAACGCCACGGTACCGTAGCGTGTGTATTGCGTAATCTTGCGACGGCCAGCCTCGCCCTCTTTCTTTAGCGCTTCGAGTTGAGGACTGGCGACGCTCATCAGTTGCATGATGATCGATGCCGAAATATACGGCATGATCCCCAACGCAAAGATGGTGAAGCGCGACAAGGCGCCACCCGAGAACATGTTGAACATGCCCAGAATGCCACCCTGTTGCGAGTTGAACAGATCGGAGAGAACGTTGGGGTCAATCCCGGGAACCGGAATATGCGCACCAATTCGATAGACAACCAGCGCACCCAGCAGGAACCACAGCCGGCGCTTCAAATCGCCAAACTTGCCGCCCTTGCCAACGGTAGTGGGGTTTGCAGCCAACGTTCTGACCTTTCCTGCTCTTATTCGGCGACCGAGCCGCCGGCGGCTTCGATAGCAGCCTTCGCACCCTTAGTGGCACCAAGGCCCTTGAGTGCAACCTTGCGCGTGATGGCTCCGGACAGGATCACCTTGGCGGCGAGCGCATCTCCCGGAACGATACCAGCCGCCTGGAGCGCTAGCAGATCGATTTCATCCACCGGCAGGCGATCCAAATCGGTCAGACGAACTTCGTAATTGCGTGCACGAGTCAGCGAATTGAACCCACGCTTTGGCAAACGACGCTGCAACGGCATTTGGCCACCCTCGAAGCCAACCTTGTGGAAGCCACCGGAACGTGATTTTTGCCCCTTGTGACCACGACCACAGGTCTTGCCGAGGCCGGAGCCGATGCCGCGACCAACGCGCTTGGCAGCCTTTTTCGAGCCTTCACCTGGCTTGATGGTATTTAGACGCATCTTAACCCTCGACCTTAACGAGATACTGAACCTTGTGAATCATGCCGCGAACAGCCGGCGTATCTTCCAGTACAGCAGAGCTATTGAGTTTCCGCAGGCCAAGGCCGCGAACGGTCGCGCGATGATCCTGCTTGGTGCCGATAACGCTCTTGACGAGCGTCACCTTGATTTTATTGTCAGCCATGGCTTACCCCAGAATCTGATCAACCGACAAGCCGCGCTTGGCAGCAATTTCGGCCGGCGTATTCACCTTCGACAGACCATCGATGGTGGCGCGCACAATGTTGTAGGGATTGGTCGAACCGTGGGCCTTGGCAACGACATTGGTGACACCGACCACCTCGAAGACGGCGCGCATCGCACCACCGGCGATGATCCCGGTACCTTCCGGCGCCGGCTGGATCATTACGGTGGTGGCACCATGACGACCCATAACGGTGTGATGAACAGTACCGTTCTTCAGGCTGACCTTGGCCATCTTGCGACGCGCCTCATCCATAGCCTTCTGCGCGGCAACCGGGACTTCGCGTGACTTGCCCTTGCCCATGCCGATGCTGCCATCGCCATCACCAACGACCGTCAACGCGGCGAATCCGAGAATGCGACCACCCTTCACCACCTTGGTGACGCGGTTTACCGCAACCATCTTCTCGCGCATACCGTCGTCGCGCTCATCAGCCTGCTGAGGCTTCTTGTTTCTATCAGGTTTAGCCATTTTCTAACCTTGTCCTTTTGCCGCGATCAGAATTTCAGACCCGCTTCACGCGCAGCTTCCGCCAACGCCTGAACCCGACCGTGATAACGCAAGCCAGAGCGATCAAAAGCCACTTGCTCAATGCCGGCAGCCTTTGCGCGCTCGGCGATCAGCTTGCCAACCGAGGTGGCAGCAGCCTTGTTACCCCCGTTCGGAATATCGGTGCGAACACCGGTTTCCAGCGTGGAGGCGGAAGCCAGCACCTTGCCACCACAAGCCGAAATAACCTGGGCATAGATGTGACAGTTAGTGCGATTAATGCACAGGCGTACAGCCTTGAGCTCGGCGATTTTGGCCCGGGTTTTGCGGGCGCGGCGCAAACGCGCTTCATTCCTGTTAAACATATGCCACCCTTACTTCTTCTTGGTTTCCTTGATGACCACCACTTCGTCCGAATAACGCACGCCCTTGCCTTTGTAAGGCTCTGGCTTGCGATACGCACGAACTTCGGCGGCAACCTGGCCGACTTGCTGCTTGTCCGACCCCTTGATCAAAATTTCGGTCTGGGTCGGGCACTCCACTTTGACGCCGGCCGGCATCTTGTGCGCCACCGGATGCGAAAAGCCCAGCGACAGGTTCAGGGTGTCACCCTGAGCCTGAGCACGATAGCCAACGCCCACCAGTTGCAACTTCTTCTCGAAGCCCTTGGAGACACCAGTCACCATGTTGTTGAGGTTGGCACGCATGGTGCCCCACATGGCGCTCCCATTGACTGCGCCATTAACCATGGAAACCACAATATTTTGCCCTTCGACAGCGACGCTGACCGCGGGGTGCGCTGCCGTCTTCAAGGTACCCAGGGGGCCCTTGACGACAATCTGCTCACCAACACTAAGCTCAACGCCAGCCGGCAGGACGATTGGATTCTTACCAACTCGAGACATGTCCGCTCCCTTATGCCACGATGCACAAGACTTCGCCGCCAACTTTGCTGGCACGCGCCTTGCGATCAGTCATGACACCCTTGGGAGTCGACACGATGGCGACACCCAGACCGTTCATGACACGGGGAATTTCATCACAGCCCTTGTAGATACGCAGACCCGGCTTCGAAACGCGCTCAATGCGCTCGATAACAGGGCGGCCAGCGTAATACTTCAGACCAATTTCCAGGGTCGCCTTGGCATCGACCTCACGCACCGCGAAATCGTCGACATAACCCTCGTCCTTCAGAACCGCGGCGATTGCCACCTTCAGCTTGGACGACGGCATGGAGACAGACGCCTTCTCGGCGAGCTGGGCGTTGCGGATGCGAGTCAGCATGTCCGCGATCGGATCGCTCATAGCCATTCTGTATCTCCTTACCAGCTAGCCTTAACAACACCCGGAATCTCGCCATTGAAGGCAAGCTCACGAATCTTGTTACGGC
>JAEUOH010000190.1 GCA_016790845.1 Dechloromonas sp. | reverse complement strand
ACAAGGACCGTGGCGGCAAATATCAGGGCCAGGTCGGCGTCACACTGCCCAAAATCTGACCTCATCCGGTAATAGAGCCGACATATTCTTCGACCCGCTGCGGCGGGTCGCCGCTTTTTAAGGATTGAACATGCGTTTCCACTTTCCCGTCATCATCATCGACGAAGATTTTCGCTCCGAGAATGCCTCGGGTCTGGGCATTCGCGCCCTCGCCGATGCCATGGAAAAGGAAGGCTTGGAGGTGCTGGGGGTGACCAGCTACGGCGACCTGACCTCCTTCGCCCAGCAGCAGAGCCGGGCGTCGGCCTTCATCCTGTCGATCGATGATGAAGAGCTGGCGATGGAACCGGAGGAGACGCTGGCTGAGCTGCGCGCCTTCGTCGAGGAGATTCGCCACAAGAACGCCGAAATCCCGATCTTCCTGCACGGCGAGACGCGCACCAGTCGCCACATCCCGAACGACATCCTGCGCGAGCTGCATGGCTTCATCCACATGCACGAGGATACGCCGGAGTTCATCGCCCGCAACATCAAGCGCGAGGCCAACGCCTACCTCGACAGCTTGCCGCCGCCGTTCTTCCGCGCGCTGACCCACTACGCCGCCGACGGCTCGTACTCCTGGCACTGCCCCGGCCACTCGGGTGGCGTCGCCTTCCTGAAGAGCCCGGTCGGCCAGATGTTCCACCAGTTCTTCGGCGAAAACATGCTGCGCGCCGACGTCTGCAACGCGGTCGAGGAGCTTGGCCAGCTGCTCGACCACACCGGTCCGGTCGCCGCTTCCGAGCGCAACGCCGCGCGCATCTTCAACGCCGATCACCTGTATTTCGTCACCAATGGCACCTCGACCTCGAACAAGATCGTCTGGCACTCGACGGTCGCACCGGGCGACATCGTCGTGGTCGACCGCAACTGCCACAAGTCCATCCTGCACGCGATCATGATGACCGGCGCGATCCCGGTCTTCCTGATGCCGACGCGCAACAATTTCGGCATCATCGGCCCGATCCCGAAAAGCGAGTTCGCCTGGGAGAGCATTCAGAAGAAGATCGCCGCCAACCCGTTCGTCGCCGACAAGAACGCCAAGCCGCGCGTGCTGACGATCACCCAGTCGACTTACGACGGCATCCTCTACAACGTCGAAGACATCAAGGAAGAACTCGACGGCAGGATCGACACCCTGCATTTCGACGAAGCCTGGCTGCCGCACGCCGCTTTCCACGACTTCTATGGTGACTACCACGCCATTGGCGCCGACCGCCCGCGCTGCAAGGATTCGATGGTCTTCTCGACGCAGTCGACGCACAAGCTGCTGGCCGGCCTCAGCCAGGCTTCGCAAATCCTGGTGCAGGATTGCGAGAACCGCCAGCTCGACCGCGACGTGTTCAACGAAGCCTACCTGATGCACACCTCGACCTCGCCGCAGTACTCGATCATCGCTTCGTGCGATGTCGCGGCGGCAATGATGGAAGCGCCGGGCGGCACCGCGCTGGTCGAGGAATCGATTACCGAAGCCCTCGACTTCCGCCGCGCCATGCGCAAGGTCGACGAGGAATGGGGCGTCGACTGGTGGTTCAAGGTCTGGGGGCCGGACGACCTTTCCGAAGAGGGCATCGAGGAACGCGATGCATGGATGCTCAAGCCGGGTGAGCGCTGGCACGGTTTCAACAACCTCGCCGATGGCTTCAACATGCTCGACCCGATCAAGGCGACGATCATCACCCCGGGGCTCGACGTCGATGGCGATTTCGCCGACGAATTCGGCATCCCGGCTGCCATCGTCACCAAGTACCTGGCCGAGCATGGCGTCATCGTCGAGAAATGCGGCCTTTACAGCTTCTTCATCATGTTCACCATCGGCATCACGAAGGGCCGCTGGAACACGCTGGTGACCGCGCTGCAGCAGTTCAAGGACGACTACGACAAGAACCAGCCGCTATGGCGGGTATTGCCCGAGTTCGTGCAGAAGAACCCGCGCTACGAAAGGGTCGGCCTGCGCGACCTGTGCACTCGGATTCACAATGTGTACAAACAGAATGACGTGGCCCGCCTGACCACCGAGATGTACCTGTCCGACATGGTGCCGGCGATGCGCCCGGCCGATGCCTTCGCCAAAATGGCGCACCGCGAGATCGAGCGCGTGCCGGTCGACGAACTCGAAGGCCGTGTCACGGCCGTCCTGCTGACGCCTTACCCGCCGGGCATCCCGCTGCTGATCCCGGGCGAGCGCTTCAATCGGACGATCTGTAGCTACCTGAAATTCGCACGTGAATTCAACGCCACCTTCCCGGGCTTCGAAACCGATGTTCACGGCCTGGTCAAGGGCAAGGACGGGGCTTACTACGTGGATTGCGTGCGCTGATCCATCGTTTCGCCCCGGCTTTTTTGCGGCTGTTTCTGACAGGCTCGCCAAAATTCCCCGCTTGCCGGTATGCTTGCGTCTAAACGACGTTAAACAAAGGGGTATCGCATAGACTTCCTCTCCAGGATTTCCGGTGGGTCGCATGGTGACAAGCGCTTGCGCGGCGCGCTGATTGCCGCAGGTGCCTATCTGGTCGCCGCCGTGCTGCTGGTGCTCGCCCACTTCGCGGGTCTGATCGGCATGCGCGGCATGCTCGCCAGCATCGCGCTGATGACTGTCGCCAATCTGGCACTGCTTGCCACCTTCAAACTGAAGGTGAACCAGCGCTTCGCCGACCCGACGCTGATGCTTGCGCAAACACTGGCGGCGATCGCGCTGATCATGTTCGTCGCCTTTCAGTTCGATCGCGACCGCAGTCTGGTGCTTGTCTGGTGCCTGGTGGTCATGCTGTTCGGGGTGTTCCGCTTCAAGCCGCGCGATTTCGCGACGACCACGCTTTTCATGCTGGCCGGCTACGCGCTGGTTATCAACCTGCTGATGAGCCTTAAGCCGCAAAAAGTCGATGTCTTCATCGAGTGGTATCAATGGGTCTGGCTCGCGTTGCTGCTGCCGCCTTTCGCGTGGATCGGCTCGCGCATCGGCGTGATGCGGGCGCGCATCCTGCGCGCCAACGCGGAGTTGGTCAATGCGCTGGGTACCATCCAGGACATGGCGACGCACGATTCGCTGACCGGCCTGCATAATCGCGTCTCGATGACCGATGCGCTCGAGCATGCGGTCAACAAGGCCCAGCGTAGCGGCGAGCGGCTGGCCATCTATTTCATCGACCTCGACGGATTCAAGTCGGTCAACGATTCTCTGGGCCATGCAGCGGGCGACGAACTGCTGCGCGAAATCGCCCAGCGCCTACGCGGGCGGGTACGGCAGAGCGATCTGGTGGCACGGCTGGGCGGCGACGAATTTGTCGTGATGGTCGAGGAGGTGACCGACCGCCCCAGCCTTCAACTGCTCGCTAGCAAACTGCTCACCGCCATCGCCGAGCCGATGCAGCTACAGGGGCACGAGGTCTCGGTGACGGCCAGTATCGGTATCGCGATGTATCCGGACGATGGCGTCGACGTATCGACCCTGCTCGCCAACGGCGACATCGCGATGTATCGCGCCAAGGCGCTTGGCCACAACCGCGCCACCGAGTATTCGGCCGATCTCGGCGAGAGTGTCGTCGAGCGTTTCGAGATCGAGAAGGGCCTGCGCGAAGGCCTGCGCAACGACGAATTCCGCCTCTACTACCAGCCCAAGATCGAGTTCAGCTCCGGCAAACTGCTCGGCGTCGAAGCGTTGATCCGCTGGCACCATCCGACACTGGGCGTGCTCGGGCCCGACCGCTTCATTCCCGTCGCGGAATCCAGCAATTTCATCATCGCGCTCGGCAAGTGGATCATCGACGAGGCGTGCCGCCAGGCCCAAACCTGGCAACGCGGGGGCATGCCGCACTTCTCGATCGCGGTGAACCTTTCCGCCAACCAATTGACCGACCCGTCGCTGGCCGATCACGTGGCCGAAGCTCTACGGATCAGCGGTATCGATCCCGCGATGCTCGAATTCGAAATCACCGAAACGGCGGTGATGAAGAACATGGTCGAGGCCACCGCGTTGCTTGAATCGCTGCGCGCACTGGGGGTTCGCCTGGCGATCGACGACTTCGGTACCGGCTATTCCTCACTCGCCTACCTCAAGGAACTCCCGGTCGACGTCCTCAAGGTCGACCGCGCCTTCGTCCGGCATCTGCCGCACAGTCGCGACGACTTGGCCATCACCCGCGCCGTGATCGCCATGGCGCATGGTCTGTCGATGAAGGTTGTCGCCGAGGGCGTCGAAGCCCAGTGCCAGTTCGATTCGCTGCGCGACGAAGGCTGCGACGTCTTCCAGGGCTTCTATTGCCGCCCGGCGATGCAGAGCCACGACCTCGAAGCTCTGCTGAACCGCCACGGCTTGGTGATTCCGGCGCAGACGTAAGCGTTGGTTCTTGCCACTTTTTGGTGGTCGACCGCAACAGGCGCCAGAAACTGGGTGTCAGTCTTGCCCGGCGACGCGCACGTTTACACCCAGCCGACATAAAGCAGATCATAAACCGCTCTCCTGCTGCCAAAGATGCCGATGGCTAACAGCGCCGCACCGATCAGCAAGCCGCCCCAGAAAACCCAGGGATTGAATGTGGCCACGATAAACATCGACCACCCGCTGGCTCCCAGGAACAGACTTCCAACGACAAGGTGAATCGCCCGCGCGATGCCTTCCCAGAACAACTGCTTTGATTCAGGGATGGAAGCGGACAAGGGATCTTCCTGCCCGAGAATCTCATAGCCGGTGGCGTAAGCCGAGAAACCGCACGCGCCGCAACGCTCGATGCCCGGCTCGTTGATCGTCTGACAGCGATGGCATTGCCAGCGATAGTTGGGTTGGGGTGGCATTACAAGGCGTTTGGGGATTGTTTGAGTCGGGAGCCTTTGTTTAAGTTACTCGGCGACAATAGGTTAAGAACGCAAACCCCTTCCCCTC
>JAEUOH010000187.1 GCA_016790845.1 Dechloromonas sp. | reverse complement strand
CGACTGGGCGCGCGGGGTCGCGCGATTGATCTCGTCGGCGAGCAGGATGTGGGTAAATACCGGGCCCGGACGGAACTCGAAGTCGCCGGTTTTCTGGTTGTAGATGGGCACGCCGGTGATGTCGGACGGGAGCAGGTCGGGCGTGCATTGCAGCCGCTTCATGCCGATGTCGAGCGAGCGCGCGAGGGCGCGGGCGAGCATGGTCTTGCCGGTGCCCGGCACGTCCTCGAGGAGCACGTGGCCGCGGCAGAGCAGCGCGACGACGGCCAGTTCGATCACCGGCCGCTTGCCGATGATGACCTTCTCGATGTTCGCAATCAGCGATTCGATCGCCTGCATGATGGATTCCAGATGAATTTTGCCGGCGTGATTATCGCCCATTTCCGGGCGTCGACCGCAACCGGTCAGTGGTAGAAGGCGTAGCCGATCAGGATCGCGCCGACCAGTCCAACCGCATCGGCGATCAGCCCGCCGGCCACCGCGTAGCGGGTCTTCGTGATATTGACGCTGCCGAAATAGACGGCCAGCACGTAAAAGGTCGTCTCGGTCGAGCCCTGGATGATCGCCCCCAGCTTGCCCGGGAAGGAGTCGACGCCGTAGGTGGTCATCACGTCCACCATCAGGCCGCGCGCGCCGCTGCCGGAGAGCGTCTTCATCAGGCCGACCGGCAGCGCCGGGACGAAGTCGTCGTTCATCCCGAGCGCCAGCACGAGGCTGCGGATGGCGCCGATGACGTAATCCATGCAGCCGGTGGTGCGAAACACCGAGATCGCCACCAGCATGGCGATCAGGTAGGGAATGATCTGCACGGCGACGCCGAAGCCCTCCTTGGCGCCGTCGACGAAGCTCTCGTAGACGTCGATGCCGCGCCACGCGGCGACGGCGACGAAGAGCACGATGATCGACACGATGATGCCGCTGCCCAGCAGGCCGATCATTTGCGCCATCTGTTCGGGCGGCATGCCGGCCAGCCACCAGTAGAGCCCGCCCATCAGCGCCGCGAAACCGGCGAAGAAGGCGAGCACCGGCTTGCAGAACAGATTGATCCGCTGCCAGATCGCCACCGCCACCAGCCCGGCGCAGAAGGAGACGAATGTGCCGAGCAGCGTCGGCAGGAAGATGTCGGCGGCGTTGAAGCCGACCAGCCCCTGCTTCAAGGCGATGCTCTGGCGGATGGCGATCACCGAGGTCGGGATCAGCGTGATGCCGGCGGTATTGAGCACCAAGAACATGATCATCGGGTTGCTCGCGGTGTCCTTGTGCGGGTTGATTTCCTGCAGCTCGCGCATGGCCTTGAGGCCGAGCGGTGTCGCCGCGTTGTCGAGGCCGAGGATGTTGGCGGAAAAATTCATCACGATGCTGCCGCTCGCCGGATGGCCTGGAGGAATATCGGGGAACACGCGGCGGAAGAACGGTGCCACCAGGCGCCCGAAAAGCTCGATCAGCCCACCACGCTCGCCGATCTTCATCACGCCCAACCACAAGCTCATCACGCCAACCAGCCCGAGCGAAATATCGAAGCCGGTCTTGGCCGTATCGAACAGCCCGTTCAGCACCCGCGTAAAAATATCGAGATCGCCCTGCAGCAACTGGGCGAGCGCCGCGACGAAGCCGACAAGGATGAAAGCGACCCAGATTCGATTCAGCACGGCGCGTGGCGCTCCGTAAAATGACGACAGGCCGGGAGTCTAAAGGATGCCCGGAAGCGCCCGCAACCTCATGGTGCTCGTGGCTGACGGCATCCCCCTGTCCGCCGGTCGCGATTTTCGCTACCCTGAGCCGGTCGACCGCAACCGCCCGCCCAAGGAGTCCGCATGAACGCCACCATCAGCCGCTTTTCCGTTCCCGACCTGAACGCCCTGCCCGAGGACGTGCGTGCGCGCATTCTCGCGGTGCAGGAAAAGGCCGGCTTCATTCCCAACGTCTTTCTGATGCTCGCCCACCGCCCTAGCGAGTTCCGCGCCTTCTTCGACTACCACGACGCGCTGATGGAGAAGGACATCGGCCTGACCAAGGCCGAGCGCGAAATGATCGTCGTCGCCACCTCGGCAGCCGCCGACTGCCTCTACTGCGTGATCGCCCACGGTGCCGTGCTGCGCATCCGGGCGAAGAACCCACGCGTTGCCGACCAGCTGGCGACCAATTACCGCAAGGCAGAAATCACCCCGCGCCAGCGCGCGATGCTCGATTTCGCGCTCAAGCTCTCCACGTGCGGCGGCGAAGTCGAGGAAACCGACCTCGACAAGCTGCGCAAGCATGGATTCGATGACGAGGCGATCTGGGACATTGGTGCCATCACCGCCTTCTTCGCGATGAGCAACCGCCTCGTGCACCTTACCGGCACCCCGCCCAACGAGCCCTTCTATCTGATGGGCCGACTACCCAAGGCGTAGGCGGCGTTCAGGCAAGTATCTCCGGCAGCCGCCACGGCTCGCGCAGGTCGACGTAGGCCGCGTGCGGCAACTGCACCAGCCATGGTGAGCGGGCACCATCCAGCCAGCCGGACAGCGCGATCATGTCGTCGCGGGCCAGAGCGGTACACCCGGCGGTCGGCGCGCCGTGCGCCTCCCACACGTGCAGAAAAAGGCACGACCCCGCCCCTGGCTCCACAGGATCGTCATTGCAGCCAACCACTGCCCCCACCTCATAGCGCCCGTCGGTGCGTAGCATATCCTCGCAGGACTGCCAGTCGATGCGGTCGACGCTGTTCCGGTCGACGATCCGGTTGTAATGCCATGAGTCCGGGTCGTCGACACATTTAAGATCCGGCGTCGCCTGCAGCCACGGTAATTTCGCGCCAGCGGCAGGCGCCGACACTCCGAACAGCGCGGTGATCGGAAACGCGCCAGCCGGTGAGCAACCATCGCCCTCGCGCTTGATCGGCCCCGGGGATATTCCAGGTATCAAGAACGCTCGTCCCCAAGCCAGTCCGCCACGCCCTAGACTAACCGCCAACGGCGAACCGGCCGGCACCCATGGCGCAGCCGCTCCCGGCCGCTCGTAGCGGCCTAGATATGCCCCGTTACTTGTCCAGTCGGACGCGACGACAAGGAGGAGTTGCCGAGCGCTGATAAAACCAGGGGACATGTCGAATTCCAATGATTGCGAAGTTTCTTGGATTTTGAACTATTTTGAGTGTCCACCGTGACCGATCAGCAAAGCGCGTCAAGTCTCCTCTCAATCTCTTGACAAGTCATTGAATCTTTTTACTATAACCCATAGAAATTTCAAAAAAGGCGGGGAAGCACATGGCCAGCGAAAACACCCCGGCCCAAGCCGGCAATACCCAAGTGGCATCGGACAGCGGCATTGATCTCGAGAAGGCGCCGTTCGACCAGGTTCTGTCCCAGCTCGGCGCCAATGCCGACAAGGGGCTGACGGGTGCCGAGGCGCAGAAGCGGCTGGCCCAGTACGGGCCGAACGCCATCGTCGAAAAGGAGCAGAGCTTCCTTTCAAAGGTGCTTGCCTGCTTCATGGGGCCGATCGCCTACCTGATCGAGGCGGCGGCGCTGATCTCGGCGATCCTCGGCCACTGGCCGGACTTCGTGATCATCTCCGGCCTCCTCGTCTTCAACGCGGTGCTCGACCTCTGGCAGGACAGGAAGGCCTCCGCCGCACTTGCAGCACTCAAGAAGGGACTGGCCCCCGAAGCCACCGCCAAACGCGATGGCCAGTGGGCCACCGTCGACGCCGCGACACTGGTTCCCGGGGACATTGTCAAGATCCGCCTCGGCGTAATCGTCCCCGCCGACCTGCGCCTAGTTGGTGGCGATTTCGCCTCGATCGACCAGGCGGCGCTGACCGGCGAGTCGCTGCCGGCATCCAAAAAAATTGGCGATGAGGCCTACTCGGGAAGCGTCGTCAAGCAGGGCGAGATGGAAGGTGTCGTCATCGCCACCGGTGCGCATACCTTCTTCGGCCGCACCGCCAAGCTGGTCGCCGGTGCCGGGTCGGTCAGCCACGCACAAAAGGCGATGTTCCAGATCGGCAACTTCCTGATCATCCTCGCCGTCGTCCTCGCCTCGATCATGGTCGCAGTGCGCGTCTATCACGACATCGTGATCGCCGACAACTGGGGCCTCGACGACGCGCTCTCGATCCTCCAGTTCGTGCTCGTGCTGCTCGTCGCGTCGATCCCGGTCGCCATGCCGGCCGTGTTCTCGATCACGATGGCACTCGGCGCCCTGGGGCTGTCGAAAGAAAAGGCCATCGTCTCCCGGCTCGAGGCGATCGAGGAAATGGCCGGGGTCGACATCCTGTGCTCGGACAAGACCGGCACCCTGACCAAGAACCAGCTCAAGCTGGGCGACCCCATACTGCTCACCGCCAGCGATCCGCAGGCGGTCATTCTCGCCGGCGCGCTGGCATCGAAGATCGAGGACCGCGACGCAATCGACACTGCGGTCATCGAAGCCCTCAAGGACCCGGGTGCGCTGAAGGGCTTCCAGCAGACGAAGTTCGAGCCCTTCGACCCGGTCACCAAACGCACCTGCGCGACCCTCACGGACGCGAGCGGCAAGGCCTTCATGGTCGCCAAGGGGGCGCCACAGGCGATCGTCGACCTGACGAAGCCGCCGGCCGGCATCGCGGACAAGGTCAAGGCGACGGTGGACGAACTCGCCGGCAAGGGCTATCGGGCACTCGGCGTCGCGCGCTCCGACGATGGCGGCACAACCTGGTCGCTGCTCGGCATCCTGCCGATGTTCGACCCGCCACGCGACGACTCCAAGCAGACCATCGACCTCGCCAACGCCAAGGGCGTGCGCGTCAAGATGATCACCGGCGACGACACCGCGATCGCGCGCGAGACCGCGCGCCAGCTCGGCATGGGTACCAATATCATCCCGGCCGCCGAGGCGTTTCCGAAAGACATGGACCCGAACAACGTGCCGCCGGACATCGCGGCAGCCATCGAGAAAGCCGACGGCTTCGCCCGCGTCTTTCCGGAGCACAAGTACGCGATCGTCAAGTCGCTTCAGAAGGGCGGCCACCTGGTGGCGATGACCGGCGACGGCGTTAACGACGCTCCAGCGCTCAAGCAGGCCGATTGTGGCACTGCGGTATCGGGCGCGACCGATGCGGCGCGCGGCGCGGCGGCGCTGATCCTGACCGCGCCCGGCTTGTCCGTGATCAACAATGCGATCGACGAGGCGCGCCGGATCTTCGGACGCATCACCAGCTACACGATCTACCGCGTCGCGCTGACCATGGCCATCATGTTCCTGGTTGTCCTCTCCACCATCTTCCTCGGCTTCCAGCCACTCACCCCGATCATGATCGTCATCATGTCGTTACTCGACGACGTGCCGATCATGACCATCGCCTACGACAACACGCCGGTCAGCGAACAGCCAATCCGCTGGGAAATGCCGCGTCTCCTGAGCATTTCCGCCGTCCTCGGGGTCTTCTCGGTCATCCAGTCGTTCGGCCTGCTCCTGGCCGGCATGGAGGTTCTCTCCAACCCGCATGCGCAGGCGCTGTTCCGTCTTCATGACCAGAGCCACCTGCAGACCGTGATGTTCCTCCAGCTCGTCGCGGGCGGCCATCTGCTGCTCTTCGTCACCCGTACCGAGCGCTGGTTCTTCATGCCGCCGTTCCCGGCGGCGCCATTGCTCGGCGCCATCGTCGCGACCCAGGTGTTCGCGACGCTGATGTGCGCGTTTGGCTGGCTGGTGCCACAGATCTCATGGCAGACCATCGGTGCGGTCTGGGCCTACAACATCGTCTGGATGTTCATCCTCGGCGCCGTCCGCCTGGCCACCGAAAAGGTCGTCGATTTCCGCACCCGCCACCACCAGCGCAGCGCGGCGATCGTCACCCAGTCGCTGCAACCGCATGTGCCGGGTTCGGCCGGTAGCGCTACCTGAAGGAGTGGACATGGATTACACCAAGCTTTTCCGGGTCGAACCCGGCGCCCGGGTGCGCCTCGACAATGTGGACGCCTCCTTCAAAGGAAAGCACGCCTCTCACGAGGAAGCCATGCCGGAGATCCGCAAGCACGTCGTACGCATGGATCAACTCCAGTACCTGCTTTACGCCGACGGCTCGCGTTCGCTGCTGGTCGTGCTGCAGGCGCTGGACGCTGCCGGCAAAGATGGCACCATCCGCCATCTCTTCAGCGGCATGAACCCGCAGGGAACCTCGGTATTCGGCTTCAAGCAGCCGAGCGCCGCCGAGGTGGCGCACGACTTCCTTTGGCGTGCCCATCAGCGCGTCCCGGGCAAGGGCGAGATCGTCATCTTCAATCGTTCGCACTACGAGGACGTGCTGGTCACCCGTGTTCACAACCTGGTCCCGAAGGAAGTCTGGTCGAAACGCTTCGATCAGATCAACGACTTCGAACGCCTGCTCGCTGCCAACGGGACTGCAATTCTGAAGTTCTTCCTGCACATCACCCCGGAGGAGCAACTGGCGCGCTTCAAGCAGCGTCTCGAAGATCCGTCGCGCCAGTGGAAGATAAGCAACTCCGATTACGCCGAGCGCAACTTCTGGCCCCAGTACGTCGAAGCTTATGAAGAGGCGCTGGAACGCACCAACACCGCGCATGCGCCGTGGTTCGTGATCCCCGCCAATCACAAGTGGTTCCGCGATCTCGCCATCTCGCAGATCATCGCCGGGACGCTGGAGGACATGAAGCTCAGGACACCGCCCGTGCGCGTCGATCTGGACGCCATCGCCCGGGAATTCCACGCAGCTTCGCAAGCACCGGGAAAGCCGGGGGTCTGACCGACGCCACGCCGTCGGGGTACGCCGCAAAGGCCGCCCCGGTGGCTACGAAACCCAGACGCCAGGAGGAGATCAGGCGATGTCGATCAAGCTACTCGGGGGAATCCGTCCGATCACCGGGAAAGGGGCCATTCGCGACATCGTCGCCGGGATCACCCTGGCTTCGATGAACATCCCCCAGGTCCTCGGCTATACCCGCATCGCCATGACCCCAGTCGTCACCGGGTTGTACACTGCGCTGCTACCCGTGTTCCTGTTCGCGTTGCTCGGTTCCTCCCGCCAGCTCGTCGTCGCTGCCGACTCGGCAACGGCTGCCATCCTGGCCGGCTCACTGACCCATATGGCGCCACCACACAGCGCACAGTACATGTCGCTGGTCGGCATGGTGGCGCTCCAGACGGCGGCGCTGCTGCTCGTCGCCCGCATCTTCCGGCTGGGCTTCCTCGCCGATTTCCTGTCGCGCACCGTGCTGGTCGGGTTTCTCACCGGCGTCGGATTCCAGATCGGCATCGCCATGCTGGGCAGCATGACGGGCGTCGAATTCACCTCATCACGAAGCCTGCTCCAATTGGGGGAACTCGCCAGCCGACATGCCGACATCCACATACCGAGCCTGATGCTTGCGCTTCTGGTGGCCGGCATCATCCTTGTCGGGCACCGCATTGCCCCGCGACTCCCGATTGCGCTGTTCGTCGTCGTCGGAACCATCGCGGCCAGCGCCGCCTTCGGTTTCGCCGCACACGGAATCAGCGTTATCGGCATGGTGCCAGAAGGCCTCCCATCGCCTTCACTACCTGAAGTGAGTTGGCGGGACGGACTGGCAACGCTCCCCGTGGCATTATCATGCTTCGTCATGATCCTGGCACAAAGCGCCGCCACTGCCCGCGGGTTTGCCCAAAGGCACCATGAATTAACCGACCAGGACGCGGATATTCTCGGGCTTTCGGCTGCCAATGCCGCCGCCGCAGTCACCGGCACCTTTGTCGTCAATGGCAGTCCGTCGCAGACGGCAATGGCGGAACAGGCGGGCGCGTCGAGCCAGGTCGCGCAGGTTGCCTTCGCCGGCACCGTGCTGCTGGTCCTGCTCTTCTTCACCGGGCCGCTTCAATACCTGCCGCACTGCGCCCTCGCCGCCATCGTCTTCACGATCGCGATCGGCATGGTCGATGTCGCCGGATTGCGCCGCATCGGTGCCGAAAGTCCGGGAGAATTCAAACTCGCCGTAGGAACCGCTACCGCCGTCGTCGTCATCGGCGTCGAACAGGGCATCCTGCTGGCGATCGGACTCTCGCTGTTGCGCCATGTCCGCCACAGCTACCGTCCCAATACCTCCGTCCTCGCCATCGATGGCGTCGGACATCATGCCCCGATTCCCGCAGTCGCTGGCGCACAGACGCAGCCAGGACTGATCGTCTATGAGTTCGGGGCCGATCTCTTTTACGCGAATGCCAACCGCTTCGTCGAGGATGTCCGTAACCTCGTTGCCCACGCACCTGCGCCGACGCGCTGGTTCGTGGTCGATGCGGGCGCTGTCACCGACATTGACTATTCCGCGGCGCAAACCCTGCGCGACCTGATCGCGGACCTACAGCAACAGGGCGTCGACCTCGCGCTGGCTCGGGTCCGGCCTGGGCTACGGGCTGACCTCGCACGCCATGGCGTAATTGCTGCGCTGGGTCAGGATCGCATCTTCGGCACGATGCACGAAGCGCTGGCTGTAGCAAACATGGCACTTGCGGAGCAAGCGCAGAAAACCTGACAACCCACCAGCATCCATAAGGAGGAAACGCAGGGTGGATTTCCCGGCGGCAAATCAGAATTCTGCCTCGCCCTTGTAGGCAGGTTATGAAACTTCTGCCGAAGGGCTGTCAAACCAGAGGAACCCTTAGCCCCGCCCGAATAGACGCGAGAAAAATCCGCGTTGCTCTTTCGTGGCCTGAACCTGCGGAGCCGGTGCGTGGCCCTTGTGATCGGCATACCAGCGACCGAAACGCAGGTCGTGCGTCATGATGTGGCCGATAAGCCACTTGTTCAAAAAGCGGCGAAGGTCGTGAACCCGTTCCTCGGTCCATTCATCGCCGCTCCCGAGAAACTCCGCGACGTGCGCACCGAATTCCTCATGCAGTTTCAAATGCTGTTCGAAGGCGGGATATCCGCTCTGTTCCATGAGCGCCTGTTCGTTGGTGAAATGCGTGACGACATAATCGAGCAGTTCGGAAATCGTTTCGTCGATGGTTTCGAGATCCAACGCACGAATGATGTCGAACAAGCGGTGATGCTCGGCATCGACTTGCGGAATCTGCACCTTGAACGCCTCCCGCCACTCGACGACATACGGTGCCCGCTTCTGTTGAAGAGCTTCAGTCATTTGTACGCCTCCTGATCTGTAATGATTTCATCCTAGCCCTCCCTGAGGGCAATTCACAGGAAATAAATCACGGAATTGCTTGTGAAGGCTTATCCAGAACAACGCCTTGCGATCACCCAATCCAAACGATTCAATGCGAAGTTCCCTCCGATTTGCTGATCTTGTTCCACACGTTGTACTTGCCGACCGGCTTCTTCATCGGCAGGCGCTTCACTTCCTTGAGCGTCGCCGCGTCATAGACGATTAGTGCGCCATCCATTTCCCACAGGCTGGCGAGCACGTATTTGCCGTCTTTGGTGAACTCGACGTGGGCGAAGGTTTTGCCTGGTTCGGGTTTCAGTTCGGCAACGACTTCGAGCTTGTCCTTGTCGATGATCTGCATGGTGTCCTTGAACTCCTTGCTCATCATCGAATCGCTCCATGCGTAGCGGCTGTTCTCGTGGCTGCGCATGAAAAAGCCGGGGCCGCGCGTCTTGATCTGCTTGATCGTTTTCCAGCTCGCCATGTCGATGATGCTGATCACCCCCTCGTTGAGGTTGGGCGTCGCCATCACCGTTTTCCCGTTCCACTGCCAGCTGATGCCGGAGCCGAGGTGCGGCATGCCGGGCAGCTCGAGGTCGGCAATTTTCTTGCGGGCATCCAGGTTGACGACCTGACCGGTCACCGCAGCCTTGGCATCATTGCGCGAGGCGCCCATCACTTCGTCGTAGCCCTGGGTGAAGTAGAAGTCGTCGAGATAATCGTCGAGCTGGGTGCGCTGCGGGTTGAGGAAGCCGGAAATGAAGGCGCCTTCCTTGTACTTGAAGTCGTGGATCATGCCCGCCGGAATGTCGTCGGCCTTCGGGTTGTATGAAACTTCCCACACTTCCTTCACGTCCTTCAGCGCGGCGACGAAGCTCTGGCGCGGCGAGGCGTCGTAGACCGCTGAAACGCGCGAAGTCGTCTTACCGTCCTTGTCGCTCACCGGCAGGATTTTTTTCAGGTTCAGATCGGCATCAAGGATGACCAGACTGTGC